>JBBSPK010000084.1:0-13404 GCA_038258875.1 Chitinophagales bacterium | reverse complement strand
TACAGGCGGGGTTACGTAGAGTTTAAAAAAGCATTAATTAACGGCAAGGAAATACTCGTTGTATTTGTTACTGCTTCAGGGCTACAATGCCTCGAATATTTACAGCGAAAGTGAAATAACAATCTCCGGAGCTTTTACATCGAACGCTTTTACTCTTTTTATTTTATATTCCCACGGCTTATGACAATGTAAGCTTTATAAAATCTCCCAAAACAGACAGTATTTTCAAGAATGAATTATCAATTTTTTTAGGAAATTGCACCATGCGGATGTTATGGCAATGCAGATGGCGTTGCTTTTATTTTTCTATTTTTTTTACACTAAATGGATACCAGTCTTAATAAATATATAAGCGAAACGGGGTTTTGCAGCAGGAGAGAGGCAGATACATTGATAGAAGAGGGAAGGGTTACTGTTAATACCAGGATTGCAAAGAAGGGGAACAGGGTAACCCGTGATGACCTTGTATTGATTGATGGCGAGTCACTCAAAAAAAAACCTTCACCGGTTTACCTGGCGTTCAATAAGCCAAAAGGAGTTACCTGTACTACTGATTTAAAAGACACTTCCAACATTATCGATTTTATAAATTATAGAAGGCGCATCTTTCCTGTTGGCCGGCTCGATAAACTCTCAGAGGGCTTAATTTTCCTGACTAACGACGGCGATATTGTAAACAAGATCCTGCGTGCCGGCAATAATCATGAAAAAGAATACCTGGTTACAACCGATAAACGGGTAACCACTGACTTTATTAATAAAATGAGCAACGGCATAAAAATTCTTGGGACAATTACCAATCCCTGTTATGTAAACCAGGAAGGAAATAAAAAATTTCGCATTATACTAACGCAGGGGCTTAACCGCCAGATACGCCGGATGTGCGCTGCTCTTGGCTACAAAGTAACTTCCTTAACAAGAGTACGCATTATGAATATTACCCTCGAGGGTTTACAACGGGGACAATGGAGAAATTTTTCCGGAAAGGAAATTGCAGAGATTACAGCAATGGTATTGAACAGTAACAAAACCGGTGATACAGAAGGCATGGGTGAGTGACAAAACTTTTATTGTGTGTTTTAATATCAAAAGGTTTTCATGGAATAAATTTTACTTTGTTATTTTGAAAATTGAATCAGAAAAATTATGGATAGTGAATGCAATCACATGGATGGTCTTCCTGAAGTTTCGCCTTCTGCGAATGGTTGCGAAGAATGCCTGAAGACGGGTGACACATGGGTTCACCTGAGAATATGTCTCAGTTGCGGGCACATAGGCTGTTGCGACCAGTCAAAAAATAAACACGCTACCAAACATTTTTTGCAAATGCAACACCCCATTATACAGTCTTTTGAGCCAGGTGAAGATTGGCGATATTGTTATATTGACGACCTGTTTATGGAATAATAAAATGAAATGAGAGGGCTCAATCACAGAGAAAAATTTCCTTCCCGTTTTTCCGAAGCTCTCATCCCAACACGTAAACGAACCCTGGAGAAATTAAAATTCAAAGGTTGCCTGGCTTACCGGGTTTGCAATTTTACCGCTTTTACGATTTCCATTCACGGTAACATACACGAGGTGGACCTGTTTGCTGTACACTTCATATAATATTGTGTCAGTTATTGCAAAGGTTGATATTTCACTAATATCATTTATCCTGAAATAAATTAAGACAGCATTGTCCTGGGTTTTAAAATTGATAAATGAATAATTCGATTGCTTCCCGTTTATTTTTAATTGCAAGTGATTTTTTATGTAGCCATCAATTTCACCGGAGAGGCTTTTTACATCGGCGGGATTATTAAAGCTTTCCTTTTTACCATATTGTTTTTGCAGGGCAAGTTCCAAATCGTCTGAAAATATCTTGCACGCAAGTGTTGCAAATTTATCACTATTCTTATATTCAATTTCTGCGACAGCAACATACAAAGGATGATACGCACCTTCTATTTTATGATGTCTAACGTTATCGGGCAACCGGTGTTCATCTGAACCGGGTTTTAATCTATTACTTTCAGTACCGGAATTAACTACAATTAAAGAAAATGCAAATAATATATAATGACAGAAGCCCGCTATCATCTTTTTACAAATTTTCTAATGTATTTATTTTCATCATTGGCCACCATTAATGTGTAAGTGCCCACAGGCAGGTTGCTGGTATTCACCGTGAAATAATTATTACCCGCTTCAAATAACGGTGGTGGCATTTTCAGAACAGTTTTTCCTGTAATATCCGATATCCAAACATTGTAACGGGATTTTTTATCGAGCTGCAGCTGAAACTTCAATTCATTTAATACAGGGTTAGGATACACCAAAATAGCCCTGGTTTTATCTGCAACCTTTATGAGGATTATACTGGAATATGTGTAAGCTCCATCATTGTCTGTCATTTTTAGACGGTAGTAATAAGGTTTTAATTCATCAATATTAGTATCACTATAATTGTAGGAATTATTCCCATTTCCGGGTATAGAATCAATAGAAGTGAAGGTAGATCCATCCTCACTGCGCTCAATACTAAAATATGAAAAATTTAAACCGGCTTCCACCTTCCAGGTGAGTTTATTAATTCCATTTTGCTTAACCCCATTGAATTCCGTAAGTTTTACCGGCAACGGCCCTGCACTTACGGAAAGTTTTACACGATACGTCTTTAATTGATTTTTTGCAAAAGATGTGCTTAAGGTGCCATTAGAAAATGTAGCATTTGAAACATCTGTTTCTACGTGGGTTACATTTTTAGCCTCCGTAATATTATCGCGAAAAGTGATATTGCTTGAATTGGAAGTGTTAGCCAGGTTCCAGGCTCTAATGATTGCTCCTCTTGTATCCATTCCTTCTTCAGCAGGTTTTAATGCCCAAAGAACCGTATTGGGATCTGCAATGGTCATAAAAGAATAGCTGTCGCCGGGCAAAATACCGGCGGCATTTGTAATTTCTGCAGCAACTAAACCGTTTTGATGCTCAAGAGCATTTTTCATAGAAGTAGTGGCTGAATAAGTATTGTATGCACTGATTGCATAACGTTGGTTGAAAACGGCATCACCTCCCTGGTTAAACCTGCCATAGCCATCTAAAGGGCCACCTATAATTACTTTAAGTTTGGCTGTATTTTCATCCAGTGTTTCAATGGTGCTATTCCCGGTTTGCATAAAATAGCAATCTTCGTTGGAAAGAGTAACACCATAGTTACCATTACTGCTTATTGCAGCAAAATGATTTAATGTTAACCAGTCATATCGTGCCTGTTGGTCGGCATAGTGGCCGCCATTGCTTACTTTTTTTGCGTGAATAACAGCGCCATTTTCTTCATGCCAAATAGTAGGAGAGCTTATACTTGTATTGTTGAATGAAAACGTATTATAGAGAAAGTCATTACCAAAGTTTTGAGTTATTTTATTATCGATTTCTACACGCGGGATGTCCTTAAAAACGGTTATTAGTGTTTCATGATTGATGACAGCCGTAGAAGTAATCTTTACTGTTAAACATACGGGCCCGTTGTATAAAACCGAGAAGGAGCCGTTGTTATTATCACTGCCGGCATAAGTATCAAACCGGCTTATATTATTTATATAATCCGGATTGCTGCCGGTATTAACCAATTCCTTATTGCCATTTGTTTTGTCAATTAAACTGGTAATTACTCCCCTGTTGGTAAAGACAATACTAAAATAATCATTATCTATTTTTTGAGCACTCTCATTAATGGTGGCTGCATTTGCAAATGAAGAACCGGCTCCGCTTACAATTTCAAAAACCTTATACCCTACTGAAGGAATATTGGGAGCCAATACTCTTAAGTATTGGGCACCGTCTAAATTAATTACCTGCGATGTTACCTCGCTATTGGTACTTACATCCATCACATGCACGGGTAATGAACCGCTGTAAGGAATATCAGTATAATCAGTTCTTGTCCAGCTTAAAGGATTAAAAACAAAAAAACGGGTGTTTGTCGAAGCCTTGCTGACCTGGTTGGCCAGGTTCGTTTTTGCTAAATTGTATAGCTGGTCTACATACCCGGTAAAATTTTCCTGCATTCTTCTTTCCCATGCAATCCTCTCATCATTGGGAACTATAGGTCCGTCACCTCCGAAATCATGCTCCCAATAAACACCGACTGACATCCAGGCGAGTTTGCGTAAGGCATTCAAAGTGTTTGCAAAAGATGGGTTTGTTCTTGCAACAAGCGTAGCCATTGCCTCCGCCGACCTTAACTTTTCCAAAGACCGTTTTATATTAGCACTTATTTCTGAAAGCGAGGTACACCCATGTTCCCATTCATTCCCATAGGTTTGCGTTAAGGTTGGCAGCGATGCTCCGTAATTTGTTTCAAAATCCCTGAAGAAATCCAGTTCATTAGAAACAATTACTCTCCTCGATGAATTGCTTAACGATTGTGCTGCCGCGACCAGTTGATCGGTGGTTGTCTCCAAATCGTCGCCCCCGACGCCAAAAGCAGCGGCAACATTATAGTTGTAACCAGGTGTGTTTACCATATTGGCTAAATTCGTAATTGCCTTTTCGGCATTCCTGGCTTCAGAATAATTACCCAGGCTATGATCGGGACTTAAATTGTACCATTTCATAAGAACGCCCTCGTCGTCAAGGCCTTTATACCAGTACATTTCGTGTTCCCGGGGGTCCGTTAGCCCGGGAGTATTTGTGGAACAATTACAGATGCCATGCCATGCATATTTAGCGCCGCTACCTTTCCATAGGGAGGGTAGGCCCAGGGGCAAAACCTGGTTCTCCATACTCATTGCCATATCAAAATGAAGATCAAATTTTCTTTGCAGCTCGCCGGCATAATACATCCCCCTAAGCGCAGCCTCAGCCGGGATGCACCCATATGTAACAATTAAAGGATTCATAGGAACTACGATCCTTTCACTTTTCACCTGGTTTATTAGATTTTGAAATTCTGCTGCTGTCTTATTTTTTTCATATACCCATAACCAATATGTTCCATCACAATTAAACTTGGTTTGAAAATCTGGTGGATTTGCACTAGTCAGCGTATTATTTGCCATCCATGAATCCAACATGGTTATGAAGGCACCATCATAGGTAATTTCGTCACCAGCCCACATGTAATCAGTGTGATCATCGTTCGATAAATATAAACGGGATTGAGCCCTGATGCTTACGCCAAAACAAAAAATGATTACTATAAAAAATAGCGAGGCCTTACAGTTTTTCAGGATATAATGCAAGTAATGGTTTTGAGCGCAAGGGGTCCACATAATCTTTTTTTTGAGTGTGTATATAATTAGTTTCAGGAAGGATTTCGTTTAAAACCAAAAAATAATGCCCAAACATTTGAAAGTCGCTTCTAAAGAATTTATTGTAATCTTTAATACCAATATTATTTAGGGTCGACAAAAATTCACGAATCCAAAACAAATTTCAAAAGTAAAAGTTCAATCATCCAGAGATATTTTTACTGAAATTCGCCGACATGCTGTGATGGAAACGATATTCAACTAATATAAAATACATCTTGCTTTATGCTTTCATTATCTGTAATGAAACAGGGGGCCGAAGAGGATCGGAATTAATGAAGGATACCGATTAACTAAGGTGATGTATAGAGGTATATACGGTTTTAATGGGGATTGGATTTTATTCCAGAAGGTCGTGACTTGAACTCAAATATACGCTTGTTAACCCGAATAAAATCACTCAACATAGTCAAAGGAATTTGAATATGATTCGGTTATATTATTCACATAAGCATCCATAAAAATAAATTATTTTTCTTTCTGTAATATCATCCCGGAAGTAATTTTTAAAAGTCGCAGTACTGTTCACCTAAAACTTTTGCCCGGCATTTTAATGGCGGGTCCATTTATTTGACGAAGATAACGGAGAGGCATATATGAAAATGTAGGTTTAATTTGCATTAATGAAACTCTACATAAAAAATATGGTCTGTAGCCGGTGTAAGATGGTCGTAAAAGATGCACTTATGCAATTGAACTTAAATCCAAAATCCATAGAATTGGGGGAGGTTGAAATAAATGAAGAACTCAATATTCAAAAAAAAGTTCAACTCGATAAACTCCTGCGGTCCTATGGTTTTGAATTAATTGATGATAAGAAAAGCAGGCTCATCGAAAAAATAAAAAATACGATTGTGGAGCTTGTCCATTATTCCGATGAGCAGCTTGCCACGAAATTTTCTGACTACATTAGTAAAAGACTGCACCACGATTATAGTTACCTGAGTAATCTTTTTTCAGAAATAGAAGGGACAACAATTGAAAAATATTTTATTGCTCAAAAGATTGAGAAGGTAAAAGAATTAATTACTTACGATGAACTTTCACTTTCTGAAATAGCTGATAACTTAGGTTACAGCAGCGTTGCATACTTATCCAACCAGTTTAAAAAGCAAACCGGCCTTACCCCCACCTTCTATAAATCTTTGCGTCAAAAGAAAAGGAAAAATATAGACGACCTGTAAATGTTACAATTCAAATACAAAATTGTGTAACAACCCGCCACTTCATGCTTCGTAAATTTGTATGTAATAAAATAATTATGACACATACATATAAAGTAACCGGAATGAGCTGTTCGGGCTGCCAGGTCAAAGTGCAGAAATTACTGTCAGGAGTTGAGGGTGTTCAAAATGTTTCCATTGATCTTTCAAAAGGCGAAGCTTCAATTGATATGGAAAGCCATATCTCAACTTCAAAATTTAAATTAGCGTTAAAAGATTATCCCAAATATCAACTAGAAGAAAAGAACTTGCATAGCAGCAAAGGTCACCCTGACCATCATTCACACAACGATCATCATTCGTCTCCTCAGATAAATTCTGAAGTTTTACAACAGCATCCCGGGAACGGCGAGGGTAGCTATTACTGCCCCATGCATTGCGAAGGCGATAAGTTGTATGATAAACCAGGCAGTTGCCCGGTATGTGGAATGAATTTGGAAAAAGTCCCATCGGCCCCTGTAAAAAAGAAGCAGTATACCTGCCCTATGCACCCTGAAATTGTGAGAGATGCCCCGGGCGCCTGTCCGATATGCGGAATGGATTTAGTTCCTATGGCTGCAGCCGATGATGATGACAATGAAACGTACCGGGAACTGCTAAAAAAATTTAAGGTTGCTGTTCTTTTTACGATTCCTGTTTTAATAATTGCAATGTCCGATATGCTTTCCAATAATCCGCTCGTGAAAATCATGAGCCAGGAAAAATGGAATTGGGTACAATTTATTTTAGCGTTACCTGTAGTTTTTTATGCAGGCTGGATGTTCTTTCAAAGAGCCTGGAAATCTGTAATAACATGGAATCTAAATATGTTTACCCTTATCGGTATTGGTACGGGAGCGGCATTTTTATTCAGTGTTGCTGCAATGCTTTTTCCGGGCATTTTTCCTGACCAGTTCAAAACAGGAAGCGGGACGGTGTTTGTTTATTTTGAAGCAGCAACGGTAATACTTACCCTGGTTTTACTGGGCCAGCTTTTGGAAGCAAAGGCACATAGCCGCACAAGTAGCGCTATAAAAGAGCTATTAAAATTAGTTCCTTCTGAAGCAACTTTATTAATAGGCGGGGAAGAAAAAATTATTCCTGTTGATGATATAAAAACAGGTGATTTGCTTCGCATAAAACCGGGAGAAAGGATACCCGTAGATGGAAAAATAACTGAAGGCGAAAGTAGTATTGACGAATCAATGATAACAGGTGAACCCGTTCCTGCAGATAAAAAAAAGGATGATAAGGTAACTTCGGGCACAGTAAATACTTCGCGATCTTTTATTATGGAAGCTGAAAAAGTAGGCGCTGAAACTTTGCTTTCGCAAATAATAAAAATGGTAAATGATGCGAGCCGTTCAAGGGCTCCTATTCAGAAAATTACCGACAGGGTTTCTAAATATTTTGTTCCCATTGTTGTCGCCATTTCTATTCTCACATTTTTTGCATGGGTATTGTTCGGCCCTGAACCAAGGTATGTGTATGGTTTTATCAATGCAATTGCTGTTTTGATTATCGCTTGCCCGTGTGCGTTAGGTTTGGCAACTCCAATGTCGGTGATGGTTGGTGTGGGCAAGGGCGCTCATTCAGGTGTTTTAATCAAAAATGCTGAAGCGCTTGAAAAAATGAGTAAGACAGACACGTTGATAGTTGATAAAACCGGCACCCTTACAGAAGGTAAACCCTCCGTGGAAAAAATCGTTACAGAAGAGGGTTACCGTGATAGGGATGTATTGCAAAAAATAGCTTCATTAAATAAATATAGCGAACACCCCCTGGCACAGGCAATAGTGCAATATGGCAAAAAGGAAAAAATTTCTTTCGATGATGTTGCAGATTTTGAATCGGTTGCAGGGATGGGAGTGAAGGGAAAAGTGGATGGTAAAACAATAGCATTGGGTAATAAAAAATTAATGGAAGAAAATAATTCTTCGATACCTCCCGGCTTAAATGGAAAAGTAAAAACTGAACAGGAAGCAGGAAAAACCGTTTCATATATTTCAATTGATGGAGCGGTCGTTGGGTACATAACTATTACTGATAAAATAAAAGAGACCACCAAAAAAGCCATTACGGAATTATTAAATGATGGTATGAAAATAATCATGCTGACAGGCGACAATGCAGGCACTGCCAAAGCAGTATCGGATGAATTAAACTTAACAGGCTTTAAGGCTGAATATCTCCCGGAAGATAAACTCAACGAAATAAAGAAATTACAGGCGCAAGGTAAGAAAGTGGCCATGGCTGGGGATGGTATCAATGATTCTCCTGCACTGGCACAGGCTGACGTGGGAATCGCAATGGGCACCGGTACTGATGCTGCAATTGAAAGTGCAGAGATCACCCTGGTGAAAGGGGATTTACATGGTATTGTAAAAGCAAAGAAACTGAGTAAAGGAGTAATGAAAAATATTCATCAGAATTTAATATTTGCTTTTATCTATAATGTACTTGGGGTTCCTATAGCGGCAGGAATTTTGTATCCTTTTTTTGGAATTTTATTATCGCCGATGATCGCTGCGGTAGCTATGAGCTTTAGCTCAGTATCTGTAATTGCAAATTCATTGCGATTGAAAAATTTGAAATTGTGATAAGCGAAGAATACTTACAAACCAAAATCTAATTATGATTTAAGAGCAAAATTACCTCTTTCTAAATCGTACTGACGACTCATAATGAGAGAATGGGTACGTTAGAAAGGTGAAGTTTTGAGATTGGTAATTTTAATGTAACGTAGTTTGGTATTCGAAAATTACCTCTACCTTTATAATAGAACTGCATGAAAAAGTTTTTTGCAACCATATTGACCTTTGTATATTTCACTGCTTCCAGTGGCGCTACAATTAACCTGCATTATTGCATGGATAAATTAATGAGCTGGGATCTGTCTGAAAAAAACGAAAGCCAATGCAGCAATTGTGGCATGGATAAAACCGAACGCAAAGGCTGTTGCAAAGACATTCATAAAGTAATTAAGATTGATAAAGACCAAAAGGTTGCTGAATCAAATTTTCAATTTCATTCCTGTTCAGATGTGTTGGCGTCTCCTCACTTTATCCTTCCGTACATTGGATATTTTTCTAAAATTGTGAACAGACATGCCGCTGCGCATGCACCTCCGCGATCAGGCTTACCTGTTTATATTCTCATTTGTAATTTCCGGATTTGATTTTTCTTTCGTTATAGATAACCACCGTCCTGCTGGTTTGATCATTACTTCCCAATAGGTAATTAATTCTACTTATTCCTTTTTTTAATTTTTGACCAGGTTAACTACCGCTAATTTTTATCTAAATAATAAATTATGACAATAAAAAAAATATCGCAACAACATTCGCAACTATTCTGCTATCAATAATATTTGTAGCGTCTAACAACCAGGCTGTGTCCAACAAAAAAGAACAAACAGATAATTTAGCAAGACAGGCAGAGGCCATTATTACTGAGCCGTTAGCCGTTGACGAAACATACACTTGCACCATGCACAACGAAGTAACGAGCGACCATCCCGGAGAATGTCCAAAATGTGGGATGAAATTGGTTAAACAAAAGATGACACCTGAGCAGAAAAAAATGATGAAAGAAGACAATTACACAAAGCCCAAAGATTAAATAATGGTAAACAAACTAATAGAACTTTCCCTTCGCAACCGGTACATAGTATTGGCTATTGCGGTTGCCTTGTTAGGTTGGGGCATATACAATATACAACGCAATCCGGTAGATGCCATTCCGGATCTAAGCGAAAACCAGGTAATTGTTTTTACAGAATGGACAGGTCAAAGCCCGCAGATTATGGAAGACCAGGTTACGTATCCTTTGGTGAGTAACCTCCAGGGAGTTCCAAAAGTAAAAGACATAAGAGGTACCTCTATGTTTGGGATGAGTTTTGTATATGTAGTGTTTGAAGATAATGTAGATGTTTACTGGGCGCGGACAAGAGTACTCGAGAAATTAAATTATGCCCAGCGCCTATTGCCAAAAGGAGTAACACCAACACTTGGCCCTGATGGAACAGGAGTTGGTCATATTTTCTGGTATCACCTTGACGCACCTAAAATGGATTTGGGTGAGCAAAGAGCTTTGCAGGACTGGTATGTAAAATTTGCTTTGCAAACGGTACCCGGCGTAGCAGAAGTGGCTTCATTCGGTGGCTTCGAAAAACAATACCAGTTAGTGGTTGACCCGGTGAAGCTGCAATTCTATAATCTTTCCATGATGGATGTAATGAATAAAGTGAGAGCCAATAACAATGATGTTGGCGGAAGAAAGCTGGACATGAGCGGCATGGGTTATATCATTCGCGGCCTGGGTTACATTAAAAATAAAGATGACATAGGAAATATTGCGCTTAGCAATAATAATGGTATTCCTGTTCGTGTGAAGGACATCGGTACGGTGCAAATGGGCGGCGACTTACGCTTAGGCATTTTTGATGCAAACGGTGAAGGCGAAGTTGTAGGTGGTATTGTAGTGATGCGTTACGGAGAGAATGCGGATAACGTAATCAAAGAGGTGAAGAAAAAAATGGAAGATGTGCAGAAAGGTTTTCCCGAAGGTGTTTCTTTTAAAATAGACTATGACCGGAGCCAGTTGATTGAAGCAGCCATCGCCAACATTAAAAACAAACTGATAGAGGAAATCACCATCGTTTGTATTATCGTTATCTTATTTCTCCTGCATTGGAGAAGCGCATTAAGCATCATCATCCAAATACCTGTCACTATTGCAATAAGCTTCATTTTACTTAATGCGTTCGGTTTATCGTCTAATATCATGTCTTTAACGGGTATTGCATTAGCAATAGGTGTTATTGTTGACAACGGCATTATCATGAGTGAAAATGCTTATCGCAATTTATCGGAATGGAGACCCCCAACCCCCTGAAGGGAGCTAACTATCAGCTCATAAAAAAATTAAATTATATGTCCAATTTAAAAAAAGCCTTCTCTTTAAACTCCCCTTCAGGGGCGGGGGTTAAAATTCCTGAAACAGAAAGAATGAACATTATAGAGCGATCCTGCAAACAGGTTTCGCGGGGTGTGTTCTTTTCAACGGTTATCATCATCACTTCTTTTCTGCCGGTATTCTTACTCACAGGCGAAGGGGGGAAATTGTTTCACCCGCTCGCCTACACGAAAACTTTTATCATGATGATCGACGCCATACTGGTAGTTACACTTGCACCAGTGTTGATATCATTTTTTATGCGGGGAAGATTTCGCCCGGAAAGTGCTAACCCTGTAAATCGCTTTTTAGAAAGAGTTTATGAACCCACCATCCGTGCTTGTATTAAATGGCGGAAAACAACCATAGGTGTTATGCTTATTGCTCTTATCATCAGCATACCAATGGTAATGAGTTTGGGTACGGAGTTTATGCCCCCGCTTGATGAAGGCTCTATACTATTTATGCCCGTTACATTACCAGATGTTTCCAATAGTGAAGTGAAGAGAATATTGCAGGTGCAGGATAAAATTCTTGCCTCAGAGCCGGAAGTAAAATCAGTGCTTGGCAAAGCCGGAAGAGCCAATACGGCAACGGATAATTCACCGATCAGCATGATTGAAACAATCGTAATGCTGAAGCCGCGAAGTGAATGGCGAAAAGGAATAACAAAAGACAGCATTATTAATGAACTCAACAGGAAGCTGCAAATACCTGGTGTAACTAACGGCTGGACACAACCGATCATCAATCGGATTAACATGCTTTCAACCGGCATACGAACAGATGTAGGTGTAAAAGTCTATGGACAAAATCTTGACAGTATTTATGCTTTTTCACAGGTAATAAAAAAAGAACTGGAAGGCATTCCTGGAGTGAAAGATTTGTATGTAGAACCAATAACGGGCGGAAAGTACATTGATGTAAATATTAATCGGGAAGAAATTGCCCGTTATAATTTAAGTACGGATGATGTAAATGCAGTTATTGAAAGTGCATTAGGTGGCGCTCAGATTACAACTACCGTCGAGGGCCGGCAACGCTTTTCTGTGAATGCACGATTTGGCCAGGATTACCGGAACAACATTGAGGCGTTGAAGAATTTACAAGTGCAAACAATGAGTTTCGGACCTATACCATTAGATGCATTGGCAACTATAAAAATTACAGAAGGGCCGCCTATGATAAATTCTGAAAATGCATTGCTGCGGGGCACTGTTTTATTTAATGTACGGGAAAGAGATTTAGGAAGTACCGTCCAGGAAGCACAGCAAAAATTGAATGCTGCAATAGGTAAAATGCCTAAGGGGTTTTTCATTGAATGGAGCGGCCAATATGAAAACCTGATTCGCAGTGAAAAAACATTAAAACTGATAATGCCATTTGTACTGATCGTTATTTTCATCAGCATGTATTTTGCATTTCATTCTGTAAGAGAAGCACTGTTTAGTTTAATCTCACTCCCTTTTGCCTTGATTGGCGGGGCTTTTATGATCTACTTCTGGGGTGTAAACTTATCGGTCGCAGTTGCAGTAGGTTTTATAGCATTGTTTGGCCTTGCAGTGGAAACAAACATCGTAATGATAATTTATCTCAATGATGCAATGCAGCAACTTGTGGCTAAAAAAGGAAACTCGAAAGAAACCATTACAAAAGATGCGCTGCGTGAATATACCATAAACGGTGCAGCCAAAAGATTACGTCCTAAGATTATGACGGTGAGTGTATCGCTTTTTGCGCTCTTTCCTATTTTATGGAGCAATGGTGTGGGCAGCGATGTTATGAAACCAATTGTACTGCCAATGGTTGGTGGTGTGCTCACTTCTGCAATTTATATTTTACTGGTAACGCCGCTTATATTTCTAATGAATAAAGAATACGAGTTGAAAAAATTTGGGAAAATAGAAGTTGCAGAAATAAAACATTAATGCAATGGGCAACAGGCAATG
>JBBSPK010000083.1:0-13467 GCA_038258875.1 Chitinophagales bacterium | reverse complement strand
TGGAAAAGCTTATTGGATGCCTACACTTGCACGGAATGCGGGAGATGTACGGCCGCATGCCCTGCCAATATAACCGGCAAGCTATTGAACCCAAGAAAAATTATGATGGACACGCGGGACAGGATAGAAGATGTAAGAAAAAACATCAAACAAAACAATTCCTTTGCTGATGATGGAAAAACGCTGTTGCATAATTATATAACCACCGAGGAGCTAAGAGCCTGTACCACCTGCAATGCCTGCGTTGAAGAATGTCCTGTAAGCATTAATCCTCTTACTATCATTCTTGAACTTCGCCGCTCATTGGTAATGGAGGAAAGTAATGCGCCTGCAGAGTGGAATGCAATGTTCAGTAATATTGAAAATAATTTTGCACCCTGGAAATTCAGCCCCGATGAAAGAGATAAGTGGAAGGAGGAAATGTGAAATATAATGTACGATGTGGGATGTGAGATGTACAATGTTGGATGTACAATGTGGGATGTACGATGTGGGATTTACTTGTGAAATATGCTTGAATTTGAAAATTCAGGAAATGATGAGGTGATAGAAAAAAATTGAAAAATAGTCGTAGCAGTTTTTTTTCTATTATTTCCTTCTTGTAAATAATTCCATAACGCATTTCTCATACTATCGTTTTTAATCGAACTTACCGGAACATTTTGATGAAGAATTGCTTTTCCTGTATCTGTAATAGTGCGATGTGAGATATGTGATGTAATTGTGCTTTTACCAATTTTTCAATGAACTATTTATTTTTTTCGCAACGTTTTTAGCGAGGCCACGATTATTTTCAGAAGTTCTTCTCCTTCCTTGTATAATATAGCAATTGTATTTCTTTTGGTTTTATTGAATTCAACGATCATTTCAAGAAAGAAAAGGGATTCATCAACTTCTTCTTCAACAATTTTAAATTTGTTAATAAAATCCGCATTTGATTTTGCCCGTCTTGTTGCACGATAATTTGCGCCAACAGAACTGCTCGAACGTATCAGTTGTGAACTGTAAGCACGATTGACAATATTATTCTCCAAGGTTAAAATTAAATGTCCGCAATCAGTTGCGAATTGCTTTGTGCGTTTGGTCATTTCCGTTGAAGTCATAATTTTTAGTTTAATTTTTCTAATCGCATCCTTGGTACATCGTAAATCTCACATCGTACATCCCACATTGTACATCCCACATCGTACATCCAACATCATACTTCGTACATACTAAATGCTTCTTTTTGAGTCAAAGTTCTCTAACTCTTTAGCAACTGCATTTAAAAAAGTTGATCCTAGTGATCCGTCAATAATTCGATGGTCGTAACTCAATGAAATGTACATCATATGCCTGATGGCGATGCTATCACCTTGCTCAGTTTCAATAACAACAGGGCGTTTTTTTATAGCGCCAACGGCCATGATAGCAACCTGTGGCTGATTAATTATGGGAGTTCCCATTATACTTCCAAATGTACCGACGTTGGTGAGCGTAAAGGTGCCACCTGCAGTATCATCGGGTTTTAACTTACCGGTGCGTGCGGCATTGGCAAGGCCGTTTACCTGTTTGGTAAGGCCCGTTAAATTTAACTGGTCAGCATTTTTTATAACAGGCACAATTAAATTTCCATTGGGCAAGGCAGTGGCCATCCCGATATTAATATCTTTTTTTACAATGATGCGATCAACATCTACACTGCTGTTGAGCAATGGATACTTTTTAATACACTTAATAATTGTTTCAATAAATAAAGGGGTAAAAGTTATTTTTTCTCCTTCCTGTTTTTCAAATTCTTTTTTTATTTTTTCTCTCCATAAAACAAGATTGGTAACATCGCATTCGGCAAAGCTCGTAACATGAGCGCTTATGTGCTTGCTGTCCACCATGTGTTTTGCAATCATCTTGCGCATGCGATCCATTTCTATAATTTCTACGTTCCCCGAAAAGACAACAGGCGAGCTGTATTCCTGTTTTTGCGGAGGACTGGGTATATCAACAGGAGATTCAGTATGAGTTTCAACATTCTTAGGCCGAGGTTTACTTTTCCTTTCTTCCAGGTAAGACATGATATCTTTTTTACTCACACGACCATCCTGCCCGGTGCCTTCTATACTTTCCAATTCATTCATAGAAATACCTTCACTTGCGGCGATATTTAAAACTAACGGTGAGTAAAAACGTATTGCCGGGTTTGTGTTTGCCAAAGAAATTTTTTCTGAAGGCTGATAAGGAACATGCTCAACAACACTCGCTTCTTCATAATCCTCATTTTTCTTTTCTGCAGGTTTGTTATTTACTGGAGAATTGGTGTCAACATTGGCATTACTTTCAGTATTTATCCGGGCAATAACTTTCCCAATTGGCACTACATCATTTTCGCTATATAATATTTCTGCGATAACCCCTTTTGTTGTTGAAGGCACTTCACTGTCAACTTTGTCTGTGGCAATTTCAAGGATGGTTTCATCCTGCTCCACTCTATCACCGGGTTTCTTGAGCCATTTTAAAATCGTGGCTTCCATAATACTTTCTCCCAGCTTAGGCATTACTAAATCTACCAGGCTCATATAATTATTTTAAATTAATCAGTTGATTGAAACGGTCAAAATTAAGTAAAAACGCCAAGTAAACAGAAAGTGAGAGTGCGCACATTTTTAAAAACAATCCTAATTAAGAATTCTTCAAAATTATTTATTACAGCATAAGTGCCGGTATTCCGGGAACCGTGAACCATTTTAACTTGAAAGAATAAATTTCCTTAAAAAATTAAGGGCCATAAATGCCGTGACTTCTATATTTCTTTCCCTGTTAAACCGTAAAGTTATTTTGTGCGTCTGATAATTCTCTTTGTTTCCAACGGCTATCCAGACAGTTCCCACGGGCTTATCCGGCGTTCCCCCTGCAGGCCCCATAATACCCGAAACTGCTATCCCGTAATCCGTATTTAATTTTTCCAATAATCCATTCAACATTTCAATTACTGTTTGCTCACTTACTGCTCCACATTCAGTTAAAGTTTTTTTCTTAACTCCAAGCAAAGTTTCTTTTACCCCGTAAGAATAACTTATAATACTGCCTTCGTAATAGTCAGACGAACCAGGAACTAAAGTAACCAGGTGAGAGATATATCCCCCGGTACAACTTTCTGCCGTGGAAACGGTTTTATTTTTTTCACGAAGCAGTTTACCAATCACTACGGGCATGGTATCATCAACATCTGTAACAATATATTTCCTGGTTAGGGATTTCAACAACTGAAATTGTTTATCAATATTTTCTCCAACAATTTTTTTATCAAACCCTGATGTTGACAAACGCAATCTCACCATTCCATAGTTAGGCAGATAGGCAAGTTTTATATCTTTCGGCAGTGCATCTTCAAAATCTTTAATAACTTCTGCGAGTGCGGATTCTCCAATTCCGGCAGTAAGTATCGTGCGATGAACGATTACCGGCAAATCAAACTTTTTCTTTAGCATCGGAATTACAGATTCCTCCATAATGCCTTTCATTTCGTATGGAACTCCAGGCATACTGATAAACATCGTTTTCCCCTTATGAAAAATCATACCGGGCGCTGATCCCCTTTTATTTTGAATCACTTCACATACGTCAGGAACTTCGGCCTGTAAAAGATTGACCGGTGTTATGGGCCTCTTAAAAATTTGTTCAAATAGATATTTTACATTTTGAAGAGCTTCTTCATTCACAACCATTTTACCACCAAAATAATCGCACAGCAACGGTTTGGTAATATCGTCCGAAGTAGGACCCAAACCACCTGTAATTAAAATGATATCGGAATCCACGCTCTCTTTATCAAGGGTCTTCCATATTTCATCATAACTATCGCCAACGGCTACACGTGTCTTTACGGCAATACCCACTTTATTTAACTGTTGCGCAATCCATGCACTATTGGTGTCAATTACCTGGCCGATTAACAATTCATCCCCTATAGTTATTATAGTTGCATTCACATTTTTCATAGGGCGAAATTAGTTCACCAAATTAAGATTTCAAGTTTGAGTTATTTAAAGAAGTACAATACAGTATCATATTAATCTTTAGTTTTGGCTGAAAAATATCTATTGAAAAAAGTTTTTATTCTACTCATTTTCTTTTATGCAATTCAATCAAGTGCACAGGATGTAAAAAGCACATTCAATAGTGCATTTAAAAAATTTGCGTCTGATAAAAGTTTTAAGCATGCCTCAATGAGTCTCCTTGTAATAAACAATTCAACGGGGCAAAAAGTTACAGACGTAAATTCTGAAGTTGGGCTTGCACCTGCAAGCTGCCAGAAAGTAATAACTGCTTCCACGGCTTTCGAATTGCTGGGACATGACTATACCTATAAAACGTCGTTGAGTTATACCGGCAATATTGTTGCCGGAGTTTTAAATGGCGACATTATTATTAAAGGCAGTGGTGACCCTACTTTGGGAAGTTGGCGATATAGTGAAACTATGGAAGAAAAAATTATTTCAGAATTCAAAAATGCTATTTCACGTGAAGGCATAACCGAAATTACCGGCCATGTGTATGCTGATGAAAATTTATGGAACGGTGAGGTAACACCTGATGGCTGGATATGGCAGGACATTGGGAACTATTATGGTGTCGGCGCCAGAGCCCTTAACTGGAGGGAGAATCAGTATGATCTTTTCCTCAAAGCCGGTAAGCGTATTGGAGATTCTGTTGGAATCGTTCATACTGAGCCGGGATTTATAGAAGGGCTCCATCTTAGATCTAATGCGACATCAGCAGAAAAGGGCAGTGGTGACAATGCTTATGTTTATATGCCGCTTAATGATGCGTACGGCTACATAAGAGGGACTATTCCTGTTGGTGAAAATAATTTTAGCATCTCCGGCGCTATGCCACATCCTGCAGGGCAACTTGCCGTAACGCTGGAAGCTGCTTTGAAAAAAGAACACATTGAAGAAATAGCATCGGATTATCCTCCGCAGCAGCGGTTCAATTCAGCGCATACGTTTTATACGCATACCTCGCCCCCTTTAGATAGTATTGTTTATTGGTTTTTAAAAAGAAGTATAAATTTGTATGGAGAAGCATTATTAAAAACTATAGCTTATGAAATGACAAGAACGGGCGATACCGACAGCGGCGTAAATGTTATCCAAAACTTCTGGAATAAAAAAGGCATTGAATCTTCAGCAATGCATATTATCGATGGAAGCGGACTTTCGCCGGCCAACCGTATTACTACTGGTACACTCGTGAATGTGATGGAGTATGCCCGCAAACAAAGTTGGTTTCCTTCTTTTTATAATTCACTGCCAGAGATTAATGGAATAAAAATGAAAAGTGGATCTATTGGCGGAGTTGTATCTTACACAGGTTTCATTAAAAGTAAAAATGGAGCAGACTACACTTTTGCATTCATTGTAAATAATTTTGAAGGGAGTACGAATGAAGTAAGAAAAAAAATGTGGACGCTCCTGGATCTGTTGAAATGAGTTTAAAAAAATTATCTCCTATCATCCTTAAATAAATACTATGCAAGCCCAAAATTATAAAAACCATGCACGTATCGTTCCATTATATCATGGAGGCCTTACCTTATTGTTAGTGGTCTCCCTGGTTTTTTCCATTTGGAATATGTATCGTGCTTATGAGCATCATTCCGGCCGATTGGTTGCCGCTGTACTTCTCATGTTTTGCATCGCTTTTCTACTCATAGAATGGTACGCACGTGCCTTTGCGATAGCTGCTCAGGATAGGGCTATACGGGCAGAAGAAAATCTTCGGCATTTTGTCCTTACCGGAAAGTTGCTTGATAGCAGGTTAAGTAAGCAACAGGTAATTGCACTGCGGTTTGCAGAGGATACGGAATTTATACTGCTGGCAGAAAGGGCAGCAAAAGAAAATATGAATTCAAAAGATATTAAGATGGCCATCGTTAACTGGAAGGCCGATCATCACAGGGCATAATCCTTACACTCATAAGAATTTTTACCGTGCTTTTGTCGCAGATGAAGAAGTGTTTTTATCCATTAAATGCAACACCCACAACGATAACATGAGCCATATCACACTCAGGCAAAAACCAGCTACAACATCACTTGGATAATGTACACGAAGATATACCCTGCTGAAAGCAATAGTGGATGCGATTAAAAATAAAATTGCAGAAAGCGTAATTTTCCATGCCCGGCGAATATCTGTTTTCCACAAAATATAAATTATCAATCCAAAAAACGTGAAGGAAGAGAATGAATGACCACTGGGAAAACTAAACCCGGTTACATTTTCTATAAGAGGATCCAGCGGCCGCTGACGTTTAAAAATCTCTTTAAATAAATAAAGTATGGAAGTGCTGGTAAGGCCCACCATAGTGACATCAAGCACCAGTTTCATTTGTTTCCTGGAAAAATAAAATATTATTAAGACTATATATGCAGGGAATAAAAAGTTCGATGAACCAAAAAAGGTAGCAGTTTGCATTAGTCTCGTTAGGGAAGGAGAAACAATTGAGGAAATTGATTTCGAAATACTTTGATCAAAACCATTTTCATGCTCCAGGACAATTTCATCAGCAATCACAACAAAAGCAAATAAAATTCCAAGGAATAAAATAAGGGCAAGGATAAACCTGACCGTTATCCATTTGAATTTATTCGGTGAAGATGATGACACCATCTTCAAATTTATAGTTTTAATTCACATCAGGTTGCATAAATGAGAATTATTCCCATGATTAAAATGACGATTCTTCCCGAGATGTAACCGGCAATAAAATTATTGATGAGTAAAAAATCAAACCGGATAAAAACTGCAATAGAAACACGAGACGGCCATAAATGAATAGTAAAATTTATTTTTTTCTACGTTTATAGGTATAATCATAGGCCGTTACAAAAGTTTTACCTCCGTCAGTACTAAAGTCATTAAACTGCCTTACCTGGTTCTCACCCTCGTTGTAAAAAATAAAATGCCCCGGAAATGACGCATTATTAAAGGTGCCTACATAATTAAAATGCATAGCGCTGTCTTTGTATTCGCCATCTGTATACAATGTGCGGCCACCACCTGAACCTGAATAATCCTGCGTCCATTTCCCGGTTGCAGGATCAATAAAATTCATACTTATACCGGTCTGTGGCGATACCAGGGAGGTCCAGTTTTCTAAAATAACACATCCTCCATTTACCTTAGTAATCTTACTTTTTCCTATTAAATTATTTGTACCGGCAATATAAACATCCCACTCGCCAATCCAAAAATCGAAGTCTTTACCGTGCGGCTGTGACAAACATGGATATGCATTTAAAGTAATTTTTTCAACAAGGCCTTTAAAATCTTCTTCATTCCTATAAGCCTGTAAAAAAGCAGCCGTATCTACTAAAGGCAAATTACTAAAACCGTTTTGTGCTGCTTGCTTTAGAAAAACTATCGCCTCCTTTGGCTTTTTTTGGGTTTCATAAATGTTCAGGATATTAGAATAAATAATACCGGTTAAAACAGGATTGGGTTTAAAGGAAAGGCTTTTATTATAAAAGAGAAGAGCATCATCATAACTTTTAGACATATAGTTTGAATAGGCCAGGCGTTGCCAAAGCAAAGCACTTGTAGAAGTATCCCCAAGAGCCTTTTTATAATAAGAAATTGCCTTTTGCCACTCGCCTTTAAAATACGATGTATCTGCAAGCGATAATGAATTTCCCTGGGCATGGCAAAAAATTGAAATCAGAATCAGTGGAATAACCAGTATTAATTTAATCTTCATACCAATGTTGTTTAGCTGTTTACCTTTTTACGGTAAGATATAATTAAGGGTCACTTTTCAGAATGAATATTTCCTGAAGCATTAATTATGTTTTCTGAAATGTATATTATGCGGGATGAAATTTTTTTAAAAACAAAAAGAGATTATGTTTTGTTGACATCTTCAAGATCCACTTCTTTTTCCTCACCGCTATGAACGGTATGACTAAATTTTAAAATACCGACAAATAAGACTCCCCCTAGTGCATTACCCAGGGTAACCGGACCAAGAAATGATAAATATTGACTGAAGGAAACTTTTCCTGTAAGCAAAGCTGCTCCTACTTCAATATTTCCCACAATGCAATGCGGCAGATTGGCAATTCCTATTGCAGCTGTAATAATAAAGATTACGAAAATCTGGCTAATGGTTTCTCTCGAAGCCGCAACCAGCCATGCAAGCAACCCCATGAGCCAACCTGCAAGAGCGGCGCTCAATAGCGTCGTAAGCCATCCGTTATGAAGAAAATGATCGGCAATTTTTTCAATTGCCCAATCCTGTAGAAAATGAAGTGTGCCTGAGAAATAAGAAAGTATTGATGCAAAAATAAGCCCGCCGAAAATATTACTGAAATAAACGATTGCCCAAAGGCGAAGGAGTTTTTTTACAGATGCAAGGCCCTGCAATACCGGTAATATAGCAAGGGTCGTATGTTCTGTAAACAACTCACTTCTTCCCAGTATAACAAAAATAAATCCTATGGGATACATATTCGCTACAATAAAATTTACAACCGGCTCTGGAAATACTCCGTTAAACGCAGTTAAAACCACGGTCATAAGTAATACTGAAAAACCGATATCTAATCCTGCAGAAATTCCTGAAAGTGCTAGCCCGGTTGTACTCCGTTCCAATTGTGTAAGAGCAGCTTCTTCCGTATGTTGAAGAATGATACGCTGGCTTTTTTGCGGCTTTTGTTCTGCTGAACTTTTTTTTTCTTTTTTTGATGATGCCATTTGAGAATTTCAGGCTGATGAGTTGTATAGGTTTAATCAAAAAATTGTAGGGGGAAATGATAGATTTATCTTATAACGTTAGTTGATATTAGTTAGCATTTTTTTAATTAAAACCAGTTCTCTAACATTATTTTAGAACCCAGTATTATACAAACAATACACGACGCAACAACTAATACTTGCTGCACTCTTCCAAATGATTGCAATTTTTTTGAAAACGGGAGGCCAAGAATTCCGGCTGCAATCATCATGCCTGCAATACAGCCAATACTAAAAATGATAAGAAATAACAGGCTGCTACCAATTGTTTTCATTGCCGCCATAGCCGCTGCAATAAGCACTCCGCTGCCTGCCAAACCATGAATAATACCTACTCCAAACGAGATTTTGTGCTGGTGATAATGTGATTGTTTATTTACAGGCTCGGTATGTATATGAATATGACTATGCGCTTTTCCATCATGTATATGCTCATGCGCATGAATGCGCAAAGGTGTTTGTTTAAAAAACTGGTATAACCTGAAAATTCCCAAAACAATAATCATTACCCCAACTGCTCCCTCCATTGATTGAAAATAACTTTCAGGAATTGCCCATCTTAATAGTAACATGACAATACCGACAATCAAAATAGAAGAGCTATGACCCAAGCCCCAAAAAGTACCATCTTTTATTGCAAGAAAAGTTGAATTGCGTTTTGTAACAATATTGCTAACCGCAACCAAATGATCTGTTTCAAACGCATGCCTGAAACCAACAAGTGCCGCCAGTAAAAAAGGTAAAATTTCTGCCCACATATCGAAATCTTTAACGCTTTATAAATGTAACACAAAACCAGCACTAAGTTGCATTGCACAACAAATGATCCAAGTCTCAATAGCTACTGGATTCATACAATGTATCGGGTAAAAGAGTCTTTGTTTTTAAACGTTGTATTAGGATGCTAACATATCCTGGGCAGTTGTTCACCTGCCAGCATATTTACCACCCTGCGTCCCCCTATATTACTTTTTAAAATAACTTGCTTCGGGTGTTCTGTGACTATATCACCGATTATTGACGCCATTGATCCATGTTCCCATCTTTGCAATTGAGATAAAAAAGCGTCAGCAACAGCTGCATCAACCACTGAAACAAATAAACCTTCGTTTGCAACATATAACGGATCGAGACCCAGCATTTCACAGGCCCCATACACTTCTTCTTCCACAGGAATATTTTTTTGAGAAATATCAACTCCGAGAACTGCATCTTTTGCAATCTCGTTTAAGACCGTGGTTAGACCACCACGGGTAGGGTCACGTATTAAATGAATGTGTTCACCAAAATTATCAAGCAACTCAGAAACAATTTTATTTAAAGGCCGTGTGTCACTGGTAATTGTAGTTTCAAATTCCAAACCCTGGCGGTGACTCATGATCGTAATTCCATGACGGGCCAAAGGGCCACTTAAAATAATTTTATCGCCGGGTTTTATATTTTGTATATCGATATTCGCACGTGGATGAACTTCTCCAATTCCTGTTGTATTGATAAAAATTTTGTCACCCTTTCCTTTTTCAACAACTTTTGTGTCACCTGTAATTATCTGAACATTGGCTTCGTCACAACAAAATTTTATTGTATTTAAAATTTGCCAGAATTCTTCCATCGTTAGACCTTCCTCCAATATAAAACCCAATGACAAATATTTTGCCGATGCACCACACATGGCAAGATCGTTTACCGTTCCATTTATTGCCAGGTCGCCAATATTTCCGCCTGCAAAAAAAATGGGAGACACTACAAAACTATCCGTGCTCATTGCAATTTTACCCGGTAAATTAAATATAGCTCCATCGTGTTTTTTATTCAGCAAATCATTTTCCAATAACTTAAACACACCCGTCTCCAAAAGCTGATTGGTCAATGTGCCCCCACTGCCATGACCTAAGGTTATAATGTCAAAATCCAGTTTAGGCATGGGGCACTGCAATTGCATTTCTATTTACTTTATTTAATTACAAATATCACTCTTTTAAAGCACTCTGTATCCGAAACAAGCATGCAATCCCTGTATAAATCGCATGTATTAGATTTTATTCTTTAATAGATTGGAACAGTCATACAACGGCTCAAGCTTCATAAAAAAGCTTGTCATATTTTCTTCTACGCCATATTTTTCTTCGTTCGCTAAAAAGATCTTTATCAGTAACTGCATTCATATTATCAACGGGATTTATTTTATGGACAAAACAATAGCGCTTGTAGTCGTATCCCCAATCATCTTCAAAAAAATTTTTATGCATTTTTTCTAATTCTTCTTCCCGATATTTTTGCAAAGGTTTATAACGCTCATCCCTATTCCGTTTGAATTTTTTTGCAGTTAAAAGCTGGGTGAAATAAGAAAGTTGCGCAACTTCTTCAGCAACTTTTTTCACCCCTTTCTTAAATGATCCCGCAGTTTCCCCAAAGCAATCATCAATCAATTTTACTTCCATTGCAATGTCAGTTCCCCAAGGCAGACATTGCTCGGTAAAAAGATTTGCTCTTTGCGTTCCAATCCTTTTTGGCAATAAATAAGTCCAGTATTCAGAACCATATAAACCCATATTTCTTGTATGAGGATTAAATACAATTCCTTTTTTCGCCAAAACTTTATCTGCAGCAAGAGCCAATGAAACGCCTCCTGCGCCAGCATTTCCTTGCAGTGCGCTTACTACATAATGTGATTCTGTACAAATAATTTCATGAATAAGGTCATCAATCGCATTGATATTTCCCCAGGATGTTTGCGCAGAATTTTCAGAAGCCTCAATTAGATTAAGATGAATGCCATTGCTCCAGGTATCTTCTCCGCCCATCAATACAATTATCTTCGTGTTGCGTTTTTTTACTTCAATAAAAACATCTTGTAATCTTTTGCATTGCTCCGTGCTCATTGCGCCATTGTAAAACTCAAAAGAAATATATCCTACCTCATTTGCTTCTTCATATTTTATTTCACGAAATGTTTTTATGGAATGATTGTCATCAAAAATGTTTAAAGCCGATGCGGGAATTTTCTTTATTGTATCACCTAACACAACTGTTGCGGGCAGCTTGATAGTGGCATCTTCATTTTTTCTCAGGCATTGAATCCATACTCCTGCATCTTTCGTTGCTATACAAATTGCATTGTTACGTTGTGCAATTATTTCCCCGGGATTTCCTTTAAGTGTTTCTTCTTCCCTGGCGCCAAAGGCATAATATTCACTACCTAAAATCTCACACGCCGCACCGGGATAACTATCGGCAGCACTTATTTTTCTAATGATGGCGCCGGTTTCTTCATCCCATGAAAATGAAAAATCATCTTCCTTCGTTGACCGATTCCATTTACCCCTTTTAGCAGTTTCAATTTCATTAACCGGTTGGGATATAAAATTTTTTTCCTCAAATTTTTTCACTGCTTCCAGCAAGGCAACCATAGCTGCCCTTGTAACTTCATGCCGGTATAAAAAAGATTTAGAAACATTTCTCATGGGAAATAGCGATGTAGCCCAAACAGGCCCCGCATCCATCTTTTCAGTCGCCTGCAGGATAGTTACCCCCCACACCTTCTCATTGTTAAGGATTGCCCAGTCAAGCGAAGAAGAACCCCGATCGCCTACAATCCCGGGATGTACAATAAAACACGTAAAATTTTTCCAAATGATTTCAGGAATGGCGGTTTTTAAATAAGGGGCAATGATTAAATCAGGATGGTAGGCATTCACAGCTTCTATCATATTTTCCCGGGTAGATGCGATATGCACTTTAACCTGGTGGTTGAGCCGATCCAGTTCAACCCATGCACGTTGGCTCATGCCATTGAAAGATGTTGTGATGAATAAAATTTTCATGCTTCCACTTCTTCCACCATTCCTGAATAATGATAATAAGCGGCACAGGCGCCTTCATTGGAAACCATTGGTGCACCAAGCGGATTTGTGGGTTTACATTTTTTTCCAAACTGTTTGCATTCGAAAGGTTTTTTTATTCCCTTCATAATGTCACCGGCAATGCATTCGGGATTCTCCGGTGCTTCATCAATGTGTATGTTGAATTTTATTTCCGCATCAAAATCACTATAAGCTTTTTTCACTTTATATCCACTCATAGGAATAACTTCCATACCACGCCATAAACGATCGGTAACTTCAAACACTTCGTAAATTATTTCCTGTGCCTTTACGTTTCCTTCATCCATTACAATTCTTGAGTATTGATTTTCTACTTTTGCTTCACCTGCTTCCAATTGTTTAACCGTCATCAATATTCCTTCAAGAAGATCTACCGGTTCAAAACCGGTTATAACAATTGGCACTTTATATTTTTCTACCAGGGGATAATATTCGTAAATACCCATGATTGCACACACATGGCCGGCGCCTAAGAATCCATGTACGTTACTTAACTCATCGTTCATAATTTCTTCGATTGCAGGCGGTACTAACACATGCGATGCAAGTATAGAATAATTTTTTACCCCTTCTCTTTTTGCATGAATTACTGAGAGAGCATTTGCCGGAGCCGTTGTTTCAAATCCTACAGCGAAAAAAACAATTTCTCTTTCCGGATTTTGCCTGGCAATTTTTACCGCTTCAAGTGGAGAATATAAAATACGCACATCGGCACCTCTTGCTTTTGCTTCAAGCAAACTCATTTGAGAGCCGGGTACACGAATCATATCGCCATAAGAACAAAGTATTACATCATGTTCAAGGGCAAGAT
>JBBSPK010000082.1:0-13489 GCA_038258875.1 Chitinophagales bacterium | reverse complement strand
GTTTGGGATAAGATAGCTACAGAATTAGACAACAGGAATTCTAAAATTATTCCGTTTCAAGGACTTCGAAGAAGGTCAAAATTAATTTTTTATGGACTCACTGCTGCTGCATCTCTTGTCATTATATTTATAAGTTCCCTTTTTTTTAATAAATCGGGAGATACTAAAAACCCGGAATCTTCGCAACAGCAACAGGATAATATAGCCGTTCAAAAAGTCAAGGATTCGGTTTATCTTAATAATAAAACCCTTGAAGCGATAATTAAATCTTCAAAAGATAAAAATTTGCTCGCAAAAAATGACAATCCTTTATTAAAAACAAAAAAATATATAACTATCGAGGGGCCCGAAGGCCAGCCTGTGAAGATTTCTTCGAAAGCAGCCACATTAATTGTTTCTGCCGACAATGAATATCCGCCAAAACCTGTATGGAGTAAAAAAATTGAAAAATGGAAACAAATAATGCTCAGCAGTACGTTTTCGCCTACTTCTGCAAGTCTGCTTGATATTACTCATCTCTCTCCCGGTTTGGATGCAAATGAATAATATACTCATTTGTTATGTCCAGAGTAAAAATTGAACTACCTGAAAAAAGCATCGCATGCTTTACAATTCCGATAAGAATAACTGACATAAATTATGGCAACCATGTAGGTAATAATTCCCTGGTTGAAGTTATTCATGAAGCACGAATGCAATTTTTGGTACAGCATGGTTTTACTGAAATGGATGCGGGAGGTACTTCCCTGATTATGAATGAGCTCATAGTTGAATTTAAAAATGAGTCTTTTTACAAAGATGTGCTTGAAGTAAAAATATTTGTTGGTGAGATTTCCAAAGTTAGCTTTGAGTTTTTTTATTCCATATCAGTATTGAGAAATAACAACCTTGTAGTTATTGCTAACGCTAAAACGGGTATGGTTTGCTTTAACTATAATGCAAAAAAAGTGGAGGTTATTCCCGCAGCATTAAAAGATATTTTTACGGTTTAATATAACCTCTACTTCACCCAAATCTTCCAGCTTTCTTCAGCCTGCAATAACAGCATCTCATGCCCGTTTTTTATAATGGCTCCCATTTCTTCAGCTTTGGATAGAAATAAAGTTTTAGATGGATTATAAATTAAATCAAAAAAATAATGCTTTGAAGAAATATGTTCATAAGGTATCTTGGGATACTCTTCCGCGTTAGGATACATGCCAACAGGAGTTGTGTTGATTATCATTGTAAATTGCTGCAGCAGTGGTGCAGAAATATCATCGTAGTGTATCACCCGGGAGGAAATTTCTTTTTTACTGGTTATAAATAAAAATTCAATCCCTAATTTTTTGAGAACGAAAGCAACAGCCTTTGAGGATCCTCCCGTTCCAAGTATTAATGCCCTTCGTTGATGAGGTTGTAATTGAGGAACAAAAGATTTTTCAAAGCCGGTTATATCAGTATTGAATCCAATCCACTTCCCATCAATTACTTTAATGCAATTGCACGCGTTAATTTCTTCGCAATTTTCTGAGACCTCATCAAGAAATGAAATGATTTGAGATTTATACGGGATGGTTACATTGAGCCCGGAAAGAAGTGGATTATTCTTTAGTTGGGCAATTTCTTTACCAGGATTTTTTATTTCAAAATTCACGTAGCTGCAATCTGGTATAATTTCCTTCCTAAATTTTTCTGTAAAATATTTTTGAGAAAATGAATGAGTTAGTGGATTTCCTATTAATCCATAAATTTTCATTGTGCCTCTTCTTTATCCAGGTACAAATGAAAGGTATCGCCCCGTAAACCAATTCTCATAGCCTCCAGGGGTATTACTTCATTGGGAGCTATATTACCCAGGTTTACATTACAATCAATAAGTTCTAAAAAATATAACTGCTGGGCTTTTTGTGGGGCCTCCCAAATTATTTTTTCATGAGGAATTTGTGTAAGGATTTCCTGAACGAGCCCTTCCCTCACCTCTCCGGTGCCACGATATATTCCCACGTTACCCGCTTCACGAGCTTCGGCAATTACATAAGTAGAGCCAGCCTCAAGTTCGGCTTTCATTAATTCAATCCATTTATAGGGAGGAATAATATGAGCCGCATCTTTACTGCCCACCTCACTAAGCACAGTTCCATGTTTGGTAAGCTTTTCAATATATCCACATTTTTCGGCATGAGGAATAGTAATTGAACCATCGCTTACTTCCATATATTTAATATTATAGTCTTTACAGGTATTTATATAATCATTGAATTGATTCCTTATTAAAAAAGCTTCGAAGAGCGTGCCGCCAAAATATACAGGTATATCATAGGATTGATACAAATCGATTTTTTCTTTGAGATTAGGAGTCACGAAAGCAGTTCCAAAACCTAATTTGATAATATCGATATGCGGGTGAGCGACACTCAAAAAATTTTTTGCTTCCTCAAGGCTAAGGCCTTTGTCCATTATCATAGTTAAACCATATTTCCGGGGTTTCGGAACTCTTTCCGGAATCTGAGAGAGGTTAAAGTTCATACAATCTTTTTTTTGAGAATTGCCAAAGATAGTTTTGTGCCGCCAATAATTCAAAAGATGATTTATAGCTCTATTTTTTTTTCTTTGGCTTTTTTTTGTATGCGGCGATTAGCTCAATTATTGCCTGGTGTTGAAGATGGGAGGGATTTAATTCAATGAATTGTTTTATAAGAGCAGGAGATTTTTGCATTGCAAGTTCAAGTTGCAATAAGGCTTCCTTGGATTTTCCTAATGCAAATAAAACGGCTGATTTATAAAAAGTAAAAAGTGGTTTGTAATGTGTATTTTTTTGAGCGTTGTAAACCTGCTCAAGCGCCTCTTCAAAATATTCAGCTTCATAAAGGCATTTAATAAGTTCCTTCCATCCATTTGCGTTTTTAGGGCGTGCCTTAATAAAATTTGAAAAATGAATTACAGCATCCTTAATCCGGTTGAGTTGCACATAACATTTCGCCAGGGCAAAATGATAATCAGGCTGAGACTTGTTTATGCGCATAGCATTTTCAATGTTTTTTACTGCGCTTTCCCATTGCTCTTCATTCATGTAAGTCCCTGCTATTTTAAAATACAAATGACTGTCGGTTGAATTAAGATGAGAAGCCTTACGATAATGAAACCGAGCCTGGGCATAGTTTTTCAACTTTTCATAACAATGACCCAATGCTTCATATATAACTTCCTCAGGCATGGAAAGCTCCAAAACTTTTTGAAGTACTTCAATCGCTTCACGATATTTATGCAGGCGTAAATAGGCATCTCCCATATTACGATAAGCATAGTCGAATTTTTCATCAATGGCAATCGCGTATTGATATGCGTCAATGGATTTTTCGTATAATTTTAGCCCCTGGAAGGCTGCTCCAAGATTAAACCATGCAAGTTGTGTGTACGGAAATTCATCAATTATTTTTTGATGCAATTTTATACTTTCTTCATTCCTGCCGGTATAATCAGTCCAAAAACAAATTTTATATAAAGCCTCTTCGTTGGTAGGATCCTGCTCAAGTATAAGTTTAAGACAATTGAAAACTTTGTCAAATTCTTCGTAGTCATCATATACGTCGGCAAGTTCAAAAAGTAATTCTGTTTTTTCCTCACCCTCAAAAACATGAATCGCCTTTTCCAGCAATGCCGCAGCCTTTTCCTGGTTGTCGAGTGCAAGATGCGCATCGGTTTTCAGTATATATAAATTTATATCGTTACTATCAAGAAGTTCGGCCTTTTCAAGTAATGATAGAGCCTCCCTGTAACGCCTGGTTGCAATTAGTAGATCTGCCTTTTTTATGTGGAGACTTGCTGAATATGGAAATTGCTCAACGGCATAATTGACTGCTTCAACTGCTGATGGAATATCATCCGATTCATCAAAATAATCGATGATCCTTTCAAAAGATTCCTCTTCAATAAAACTAAATTTTTTACCGCTTTTGAAATTATTATATTGCAAAAGCAATTCTTTCATTTCATCTCTGTCTTGTCTATAAGGATTCTCTTTCATATGAGTTATCGTATCCAAATTACTGAATTTTTTCAAAACTACTCACCATTTAAAAATTCTTCGCAGGGTTACATTAAAAAATGATGAATGGCTTCTGTTTATCATTATTTCGTTGTAGCTTTGTTAAGATTTAATTTAATTATTTTATAATGAAAAAATACACTAAAATATCACTTGCTATTCTACTAGCCTGTTGTATTTGTGTTATTGCGTGGGCAGATAGGGGAGGTTTTGTCAAAAAAAATAAAACACGCTTGAATATTGAGACCAAGGGAAACTTAAAAAATTCAATCGCTTTTAATCTAAAATCAGGAGTTTTTTATAAGGGGAGTTTTTTATTGAACACCCAACAGGTTGGAAACAATTTTGTTAGTGACGCTTTAATTTCCTACAAAAAAGGGAATACTGTTTATATATTACCTTACAAACAGAAAATTATAATACCCGAATACACACAAAAAGACGGTTATAAACTTATTATAAGGTCCAGGAAGTAATAGTTGAATGATGGATTAAAATTAATGACCCGCTTTGCGGGTTTTTTACTGCCGGGACGCAAAACTTACATCATTTTAAGTAAAAAGCCTTGGAAGTCATACTCCAGTTATTTCTTTGTTTCCTCATATGTTAGAACCCTATAACCAGATTTAGGTATTTCAAATTTAGCGGGAGGGACTACACTATAATTTATTTTGGATAAAGTGAATTTAAATTTCATTTTTCCATTTGTCATTTCATATTGCACCGCAAGTCCGGGTAGCGTTTTAAACTGATAATCATAGTTTTTATTGGAAACGTTCACATCTGTAGTATAGTATACTGTAAACGTAGAGCCGTCTTTTAATCTCGCGATTGCTTTTTTGCAACTAAACCCTGCTATATCTGCTGTTTCTCCTGTATTTTCAAAAGTAATTCCTTCATACTTCTTATTGTTTTTTTCCCAGTCCTGAGGGGTAAGAGTAATCATAAGCTTTTGGCCACTATAATCTTTCAATATGACGCCGCTGCCATTTGTTGCATTATATATTGTCGCCTCACTCCCAAGCCCACTTATCATTTCTGTGCGACTTTGAGTTCCCTTCAAATAGACCGTAGTTGTTGCACCGTCCAGCATGTCGGCCATCTTTGGCTCGGCACTCCCTGTCTCAACGGTAATATTGTATACAAGGCTACCCTCACTGAGATTTTTTTGTGCCTGCGAACTCAAACAAACAAAAAAAGAAGCAACAAATAATATTGTTTTATACAATTTCATTAGTAATTATTTTAAACATCCAGCACAAGTTCTATAGAGACAACATCACCAGACTAATAGTTGCAGGTTAGCTTTCATCACTTTTTGATGTTCGATTTCCTTTTCTGCTGCATGTCCTGTAACTTTTTGTTGCTTTCCTGCATTGCTGTTATCTTTTCCTGCCATTTATTCTTAGAAACCGGTTTTTTCTTGTTTTCTTCCAATTTAGCTAATATTTTTTCATGGTCAATAATATACTTCTGTATCACAAATTGGATAAGAAGCGTAATTGCATTGGAAACTGTGTAGTACCAGGTAAGCGATGATGGCAACCTGTTAAATACCCCTAACAAAATAACCGGAAAAATAAAAGGCATGTATTTCATAACCGGGTTGCTATTGTCCTGCATATTGGCCATGCCATAGAGGGATATAAGTAAACTTGTGATTACGGCAAGAATTGTAAACAGGCTTATATGATTCCCGTAGAAGGGTATTGTAAATGGCAAATTATAAATCGAATCATATGATGACAAATCTTTGGCCCACAAAAAACTTTGTCCTCTCAAAGTGATGTTAGCATTAAAGAAATTATATAGCGCAAAAAAGATCGGTATTTGTAATAGCGCAGGAATACACCCACCTAGTGGATTAACACCCGCACTGCGAAAAAGCTTCATTTGCTCCATGCCAAAGGCCTGCTTATCATCGCCATATTTAACTTTTAAACTATCAATTTCTGGCTTTAAAAGTTTCATTTTTGCACCGCTCAAATAGCTTTGGTAGGTAAGTGGAGAAATCAACAACCTGATTATTATCGTAAGAAGGGCAATAACAAGTCCAAAACTGGCTATTTTACTGCTCAAAAAATTAAAAACAGGCATTACAAATCCCCTGTTGATATATTTTACAAAAGCAAAAATACCGCTACCAAGCGGCACCATATTATACATTTGATTCCCATAACCTTCAAGGATTTTATAATCGCCCGGCCCATAGAAAAGTTGTAAAGGAATTAATGCATCCTGTTCCCGAACATTGAGTCGCAGATTGGCCGTTAACTTTGCAATCACATGCAGATTGGTATCTGGGGGTACTTCCCACTTTAGTTCCGCGTTTTCAAATTTATTTTTGGCAATAATGGAACTGGCAAAAAATTGTTGTTTTAATGCTACCCATTCTACAGGTTTATCGAGCTTTTTATCATCGCTTTTACCTGTTGAGAGTTGTTCATAATCATAGTCCCCGTTTTCAACAAACGCTACATGTGACTGTTGTGTTTCCCATTCAATATCTTTTTCCTGTTTTTTTGCCTCAGATTGCCAGGTAAGGTTAAGGGTATTTTGTGTCAGTAGACTGTTTGCACCGTTAAGTTTTATATTAAACCCAATCATGTAATCATCAGGTTTCAAACTGTATTGATGCTCTATAGTTTGTCCATCCGTTGTTTGAAGGCTGAAGCTAATCATTTTGCTTCCATCACCTGATGTTTGAATGTCTGAAGGAGTAAATAACAAATCAGAAGTCTGGGCAGTTTGATTAGCTCCTGTGTTTATTGCGTAAGAAATACCACTAAAATTACTATCAATGATAATAAGGGGCTGCTTGTCAAAAGTTTTAAAATCTTTTAGCTCTACTTTCTGTGGCTGACCTCCTTTATTTGTAAATGTAATTTTAAGAACTTTATTTTCAAGGGTAATCAATTGCTCTTTACCAGTAGTGTCCTGTTTGATATTTGATGAACCCGAGTCCTGCTTGGCCGACGTAGCATTATTAACTATGGCCACCTTCGTTATGGTATCCGCTTTCGGATGCAACCTGGCAATTGAATCCTGCACATGTTGCTTTTCCTTTTCCAGGGCTAATCTACCCTGGCTTGAATAATAAAAATATCCAATAAACAAAAGAGCTAATAACACAAATCCAATAACCGTATTTCTATCCATTCCCATATTTAAAAATTAGTTGGCAAATGTACGCAAACTTTATAGCTTAGGCCATGACATGATCAGGCAATAAAGAGGAATGCCCTCGTGTAAAGAGGGCATTAAAAACTTATTTTTTTGCAGGTGTTGCTTCAGCTTTGGCCTCGGGTGCGGCTTTTGCATCAGCTACAGGGGCCACCTTCGCAACAGTAGCTTCTTCCTGTTTCAGTTGGCGTGTCATTGCAACGGATGCAATTGGTATACGTGGAGAGTTAAGAATTTCGATATTTTCGGCTTTAACGTCCTGTACACGAATATTCTCATTCAATTTGAGACCAGTGAGATCAACTTCAATGTGCTCCAGTAAATGTTCAGGAATGGTTTTCACCTTGAGAGATTTCATTTTAACGGCTAATTTACCCCCTTCCTTTACGCCAGCAGGAACCCCGGTAAATTTGATTGGAATAGAAACGGTTACTTTTTTATCCCCCACAAGTTCCAAAAAATCAACGTGAATAAGGCGATCGCTCACTTTATCAAACTGCATATCTTTCAATACACATTTATAAGGAGTCTCATCTATTTTAATTTCGGCGAGCATAAAATCCGGTGTATAAACAATGCCTTTAAAAGCATTTGCCGGGGCAGAAAAATTAATTTCTTTTGCACCTCCGTAAATTACACCTGGCACTTTTTCCTCAGAGCGAAGCTGGCGGGTGGCTGCTTTGCCAAATTCGGTCCTGATTTGTCCTTCGATTGTAATTGTTTTCATTAATATTTTTTTTGAGGCGCAAAGGTAGGGAAATATTGTGGAATTATGAGCCATGAATTGTGGCGTAAAAAATCAACTCAACACATTCTCTCAAGCTTTTGCTTTATTTTTTTTCAGCATCTTACTTCGCAGAAAAAGGCTATTGATACTTTTATTTTCATAAGCATTACGAATGGCAATGGCAAACAAACCAGCCACAGATACAACCTTTAATTTATCAATAGTTTGCCTTACCGGAATTGTGTCACATACAACTAATTCTTCAAGGGCGCTGTTTTCAATATTTTTGTAAGCATTGCCGCTTAATACCGGGTGCGTACAGAACGCTCTCACGCTCCTCGCCCCTTTTTCTCTTAATAGCCCCGCACTTTTTGCCAGCGTTCCACCGGTATCGCAGATATCGTCTATGAGTATAATATCCCGATCCGTAACATCTCCAATTACAACCATACTGGTTATTTCATTTGCCCTTTTCCTGTGTTTATCGCAAATAACCATTTCAACTTCAAAATAGCTGGCAATTTCCCTTATGCGATTGGCACTTCCAACATCGGGGGCGGCAAATGTGAGATTATCAAGATTAAGTTCTTCAATATAAGGAATGAAAATAGCGGAAGAATCGAGATGGTCTACAGGAATATCAAAATATCCCTGGATTTGGGGAGCATGAAGATCCATTGTTATGACCCGATCGGCACCGGCGGCCGTTAGCATATTCGCAACCAGTTTAGAACCAATAGCAACCCGGGGTTTGTCTTTTCTATCCTGTCTTGCATACCCATAGTACGGGATAACAGCAATGACTTTATAGGCAGAAGCCCTTTTGGCAGCATCAATCATCAACAACAATTCCATAAGATTGTCGGTTGGGGCAAATGTACTTTGCACCAAAAACACAAACTGACCTCTTATGCTTTCAAGATATTCAACGCCTATTTCTCCGTCACTAAATTTTTGAATATTGATTTTACCCAATGGCTCACCAAACTTAAGCGCAATTTGATTGGCCAGGTATTGCGATTGCGTTCCAGAAAAGATTTTTACGTTAGGATGCATTCCTTAAAGTTTGTGAAGCAAATAAATGGTGTGACGAAATTATAATTAATATTGCTGGTAGTAAACTCAAATTTATGGAAAGTTCTAACAAGTCTTCCACGTCTATAAAAAATTGGGCAGTTGATGATCGACCAAGAGAAAAATTATTAGGTAAGGGCAAAGAAAGCCTCAGCGATTCGGAGCTTTTGGCAATACTTATAGGTTCCGGCAACAAAAATAAAAGTGCTGTTGAGCTTGCTAAAGATGTATTGGCATTAGGGAAAAATAATTTGAATGAACTGGGGAAAGTTTCCCTAAAAGAATTAATGACTATAAAAGGAATCGGGGAAGCCAAAGCTATAACACTTGCAGCTGCATTAGAATTAGGCCGCAGGCGACAGGCAACTACTTTTTTGAACAAAACATTTGTACGTTCAAGTAGTGACCTTGCAGAATTTTTAAAAGCTACTCTTAAGGATTATTTATACGAAGTTTTTGCTGTAGTATATTTAAATAAGGCAAATAAGATTAACCATTTCGAAATAATAAGCAAGGGTGGGATGACAAGCACTGTTGTTGACCCGAGGATTCTTTTTAAAAAAGCGTTTGAAGTGGAGGCAACATCACTCGTGCTTTGTCACAACCATCCGTCAGGCAATTTAAAACCAAGCAGGCATGATGAAGAATTAACTCTCAAAATAAAGGAGGCTGGCAAATACCTCGACATTGCAGTAATTGACCATCTAATTGTGAGTGAAGAAGGATATTTTAGTTTTTCTGATGAGGGGCTTTTATAAATAAGTAATAGCCTAAGCCTGGGCCGTGGGACCTCCAAAATTTAGAGGCAATTCAACAGCTTCTATATCCTGTATGGTGCCATTTACTGATTCAAACTTTTTTACATTATCTATCATTGCTTTCATGAAACGCTTTGCATGGGTGGGCGTTAAGATCATCCTGGCTTTTACTTTACTCTTTGGGGTGCCCGGCATAACGTTTACAAAGTCTATTACAAATTCTGCATGGCTATGGGTTATGATCGCAAGGTTAGCATACACACCTTCTGAAATTTCTTCAGAAATTTCTATATTAAGCTGGTTGGGAGCTGCTGGTTGGTCGGGCATAATTTTATTGATTTAGTTTTGCAATGATTTTTTTTATCGCAAATTCAGGATCAAGATTAAATTCAGTTGTAGAAAATAATGTTGAAATATCTATTACTTTTTTAAAGGTTTTATAAACTGGGTTATAACTGGTTTTAATTCGCACTAATTTGTTATCAGCGTTTTTTTTATAAAAATAATCATATTCAAGATTAAATTCTCTAAAGGATGGATTTGTGGGTACTTCTTCAAGGGTAGATTTGTAAATCTTGTACAACGAATAGTTTTTACCTTCCTGAATTATATTATAAAAACACTTTTGGCCTTTATCAATATCAACAGAATTTATAAATCGGAGTTTTTGCTGATTTGACGATTGGTCATCAGAATATAGATAAAATGAATCAACATCAGAATTATTTATTATAATAAAATTATCACTGCCTTTCTGAAGAATTTCCACCTCCCGGGTATACGTATTAAGCCTGATCGAAGCGCTGACCTTTGCATCTTTGCTGAACAACTCACCTTCCTTACTAAATACAAACTGCGTTCCCAATACCTTATAATTGCTGATCTGTTGATAGGTACCTGAGTTTTTATCTTTTTCAATTAGCAGCCTGTTGTAAGCCTGTCCTTCGGTGAGATTAAGATTTGTCCCGTAAAAGGTAAAATTAAGCTCCTGGCAATAAGAATTAAAGCTACTTCCGCTCAATAGCAATAAACTAAAAAAACCCGAAAATCTTTTCACGAAATAAATTTAAAATGATTTTTATGAAATGGGTTATTTATCCTGACGTTACTGCTTATGAAAACTTTGTTCCATCCCATTTAGGTATCTTGGTTTCTGATTGCCTGATAAAATAAAACCCCGAAAATCATCGGGGTTTTATATAAATTAATTTTTTTACGGATTTCGGACGGCTGTACCGGTTATACGTCTTGAACCTGAACTATATCCATAATCGAAATGAAATGTTCTAGTAGCAGGATCATAATAGTTTAATGCCGGGTCAGTAGGATCAATTGTGGTTGCATTGCTACTCAACGTTAGCGAATTATCGGGGTTAACCTCGATATTTAATTTTGAAGATGCTGCAAATACCTGGAGAACTGCCAGGTAGGCTTGAACAGTATTACTGCTTATCGTGCTAAAATAAACCGCGTCATCATGATAAGTTCCACCAGCAGATGGATGCACCAGAACTATATCGACCTTATAGTACCCTTCATATTCATTCTTTATTGAGAAAACTGCGAGTACTTTTTTCAGGTTGCCCGCAATAAGATAACCACCTTCATCTACACTGGTTATACTTAACCCTAATCCAAACCTTTGGGATGCGTCAAGAGTAGAAGAATTAGGGAAAGTTATGGGTATTATAACACCTTGCTCTCCTTTTGGAATAGTAATCTTCAAAGAAGGAAGAGTATATGCATCAGCAGGTAATTCAACAATCGGACTGGAACCCGGGTTTGCTGCATTATAATCATCAATGATAGAAGGATCTACTGTTATATTAACATGAATATCCTGAGGCGCCTTGGCTCCGGATAAGAGATTTAATCCCGGAAACTCAATTGTTTGGGGATCTGTACTCACATTAAGGGATTTAAAGTTCGCGGCATTGCCTGCCTCCGGAAACCCAACACCAGGGGGCTGTGCAGCAGGATCTGTAATACCATACTTGTGATCTTCAAAGCCCTTATCTTTTAAACAAGCGGTAAAATAGACACTAAAAAAAGATAGTATTAAAACACCTGATATTATTTTTTTCATTGTAAAATATTTTATTGTTTTAATTAAGATCCCAAAAAATATGATTCGTAAATTGATTGATCGTTCCCTCTGCGGCCACATTTGTTGGATTGTAATTATATTCAGTTTGTGGATATAATAATCTTATAGGAATGTGTGTTGCTGTATTCTGAGGAGACACAGAAATCGGAGGCCCGGGATCATATCCCACCCCGGGATCGGCGCCTAACACGAAGTCAGTTCTCCGATAATCGGTCCAGACTTCAAAAGGAGCAAAACCATTAAAAGCAAACCACTTCTGAGATAAAATAGTGTACATCCCGCCACCTGCAGCATTTATATCCACATCAGGGTAACTAGCATTGAAACCAAGGTAATCATCCGCTGAGCCATCCGGATCTGCCACTCCTGCCAATCTCATATTTTCTATGATAGCCTGCCGTAAACTTGCTTCAGCAGACCCGGCTAAAAATCCCCTTTGCTGCGCTTCTGCTTGCAAGAAGAAGCTCTCTCCTGCGGTAAAAATCCACTGATCCTGGCTAAAAGAACTTACCAGACCCGGACCAATGCCTGCAACTTTACCTGAAGCGTTGGATGTTATGGGGGGCAATCCATATTTAACACCCACCGTTCCGCCGCTTCCTGCCGCGTAAAACCTGTTTATTCGTGGATCGCCATCATACTTATAATAGCCATAATAATCAATGTCGCCAACTGCATAGGCATTGGCTGCATAGTATATATTGTTTGCGGTTGCGTTGCCTGCTACATCCACTTTATAAGAATCATAGTATGGATTAGGTTTATCCTGTCGATAGCCGGGATTAACTGAGGCATCTTCACCTATACCCAGAAATCCACTACCTTCTGCTTCAATGATTGCAATCTCTCCCGGGATGTCAAAGCCCGGTACAGTGGTGGTTGTATTAACGCCGTTCATAAGGTGAACTAGTAATCTTAATTTAATTGTATTGCCAAACTTTGCCCATAATGTTTGCTCATCACTGTAAGAAGTTCCCAATCTTGTACCAAACATAATGTCATAATCTGAGATATTTTTATTCAAATCCGGATTAGCGCCTTTTATGAGGACTATACCTGTATCAACCTGGCGTAGAAGATCCTGGTAGATGTTTGCCCCTTTATCATATACCGGAGTGGTATTACTATTTCCTTTTAAGGCAGCAGAATAAGGAATATTATTATAAACGTCAACCAACAATCCAAAATCATGCGCTTTCATGATCCTGGCTATACCTGCATAAAAATCAGCCTGTGCAACAGTTGCTTTCCGTTGCATAACATCATAATCGTACAGATTATCATAAAAGCTGTTCCACACCCCCGTTTGAAAACCGGTTGTTATCTGGTATGTTTCTTCGATTACGCTCGGTGCATAGGTTCCTGACCGTGCCCAGTATCCCATCCAGTTTTGCAACCATCCCCAGTTATTGCCTACTGCAGATCCGGTCGCATGCAGGGCAGATGCTAATATCACATCATAACTGACTGTGCTATCCGTTGCCTGGTTAGGATTTGCATTTATATTAAAGTCAGACTTTTTACAACCCGTTATAGCAGCGACCGCTATGGCAACCAGGACGAGCGATTTTTTTATTCTATTAAATTTCATAATTTTTAATTTAGGTTGTAAT
>JBBSPK010000081.1:0-13745 GCA_038258875.1 Chitinophagales bacterium | reverse complement strand
GCATTGGTGTTTGATGAGTCAGCATTACGGGAATTGAGCTGGTTGTTTCTTATCAATTTTTCAATATTAAAATCCTGGGTTTTATTTTCCGGAAGCCAGCCACTAATGCCATTTAATGGAGCCCCCCATAAACCAGGAATCATATAGACGGTAAAAGCAAGTGGAACTATCGCAAAAAATAATCTAGTAACGGTAAGGTATGGTTGGCCATAATCGTTTAATGGTAAATTATCATCATGGCTAAATTTTAATTTACCCAAAAGATATATGCCTAATAAACCGAAAATAATAATCCATAAAGAAAGATAAACTTCTCTGTCGAGCAACCTCCAGTGATAAACAAGATCTGCATTAGATAAAAATTTTAAAGCCATTGCAATTTCAATAAACCCAAAAGTAACCTTCAATGTATTCAACCAGCCGCCTGATTTTGCAATTTTATTAAGCAACCCCGGAAAGAATGCAAAGAAAGCAAATGGCAAAGCGATAGCAATTGAAAATCCCAAAAAGCCAATCACAGGGCCAAGCCTTTCTTTTTGTTGTGCAACGTCAACCAATAAATTTCCTATGAATGGTGCGGTGCATGAAAATGAAACCAGCACTAAAGTAAGGGCCATAAAAAAAATTCCGGAAAAACTATTGGTGCTTGCTTTTGAATCAACTTTATTTGTCCAGGATGATGGCAGGGAAATTTCAAAGGCTCCTAAAAATGAAATACCGAAAACCATAAATAAAACAAAAACAAAAATATTAAATACGGCGCTGGTTGAAATCTGGTATAAAGTGTTTTTCCCAAAAATCAAGGTAAGTGCAATCGCAAAAACTGTAAATATTGCGACGATAGAAAAGGAGTATAGAGTAGCATTTTTTATTCCCTGCGCCCGCGATTGGCTTCGCTTTAAAAAAAAGCTAACGGTAACCGGAAACATTGCATAAAGACACGGTTGTAAAACCGAAATAAATCCCCACCGAAGACCGTCAAGAAATGTATGACCTAAACTTTTAGGCGCAGCCTGCAAAGCCTGTGCTGATGCATTTTGTCCCGAAAGAATGATGATGGCAAAACACAAAAAAAATAAAAAATATATCCTGTAAGCCTTCATAACGGGAAAGTTAAAAAAATAGGATAACAAATAAGTTATCCTATTTAAATTACTGTATCAATTTTTATTTAAAGAGTTATATCAAACGCTATTGTTTTGGGAGGCAGGCATTGCTTGTCATTACAAACCATATACTCAATGGTGCCTGAAACTTTCTTTGTACCGGGGCTTACTTTTACTGTTTGAACAAAATCCACATTTTCCTCAAAAAACTTTTGATTAACTTTAAATTCCTTTTCAAAAACAGTTTTCATTTTACCCATTTCTTTTGCCTTGCCAACAACTTTTACGTTAGAAAAAGTAAGCGCAGTCGGTATTGCTCCTCCGTCAGGATTGTAAATGGAATAAATATGCCATTTAGGCTCCACGGAGGCTTTTACATGTACCTCATATTGATTGCTTCCCTTTTTTACAGTACAATAACTAAATTTCGCAGGATTAAGAATTTGCGCAAACGAGGTATGAAGTATAAAAGCCGTTAAAAGTGTAAAAAATATTTTTTTCATAATGCTTATTCAACAAATTGTTATACAAAAGTACAGGATAAGATACGATAACTGGTTGTAAAAGGTTGCTGTTTTAAAACGTTTTAACGTTAGTTTATAGAAAATAATTGTGCAAATATTTTTTTTCCGTCAGTATTTCCAAGCAGGGTACTGGAGGCTCTTTCGGGATGAGGCATCATGCCAAAAACATTTCTTTCTTTATTGCAAATGCCGGCGATGTTATTAACAGAACCATTCGGAGAATAATCAGCATTTGTTAAACCTTCTTCATTGCAATAACGATAAATGACCTGGTTCTTATTTTCAATTTCATCAAGAACTTCTTTGCCGGCAAAATATCTGCCTTCACCATGGGCAATTGGTATTTTTAAACAATCACTTTCATTTTCACTTTTAATAAAAACGTTTTTACACACATACTGCATATTGGCATTTCTTAAAAGTACACCCGGAAGCAGGCCACTCTCACACAAAATCTGGAAGCCATTACACACCCCCAACACCTTACCTCCCTTGCCCGCAAAATCAATAACACTTTGCATCATAGGGCTAAATTTTGCAATAGCGCCACATCTTAAATAATCTCCGTAACTAAAACCCCCGGGAAGCACAATACAATCTTCATCATTGAACATCGAAAGGTCCATGTCTTTATGCCACAATGAAATTACCTCCTGGTTCAGGTTATTTTTCAACGTATCAATCATATCCCGGTCGCAATTTGAGCCTGGGAAAACTACAACACCAAATTTCATTCTTGAATTTTTTAATATTGATGGTGTAAAAATACAAAGTTTAGCTTTTAAAATAAGTCATATAGATTACAAACGCTACCATAACCCAATGTACTGTTAATGGAATCCATTTTTTGTACGGATAAAAAAAGAAGCAAGCAATGAAAGCCGATAAAGGCACAGCGGCTAAAATCCAATATTGGAAATTATGTGATGTATTTATGAAAGGGATAAACAACGCGACTAAAAGGTAAAGCAACATGAGCCCCCAGCTTTTGCGAACCTGCACAATTTGCCGCCTGGTATTCCACTGTACAAAAAAGCCCCCCGCCACTGCTGCCGCCAATATCATTATTATACCGGTGTATTGTGCATTGTTTTGAATCACTAAAGGATAGTTTACCGCGATCCCCGGAATCTGGAAGCTGTATAGTTTATTGGTAAGAAATAACCATGCAAACAATAAATACCACGGAGTAATAAAACCAAGTACGGGAATAAGCCATTCCGCGACTCTCAATGGACGAGTGATAAGCAACCCAAAAATAACGAGCAATGCGAAAGCAAGAGAAGGAAAATAAAAAAAGGTGGTAATGCCTATAACCATCCCAATGTTGTACAATGTAGATTTTACATGTGTGTTATTATACAGGCTGCTCATTTTTGCCCAAACCCAAATAAGTAAAGTATTTATTACTAATGGCGCACTTAACACATTCCAATCAACAAAAAAAGAAGTAATAAGCAGGTAACTCATTGCCGGCAGGTAATTAGGATTTTGCATAAGCCTCCTGTTATTGAGCAACCGGTTAAAGCTTATTGCCTGGGTATACAATAAAATAAATGTGATGATAGAATAACTTAAAGGGTATCCGTCGAGCACCGTTTTAAGATGATACAGAATACGATTGTAAAGAAAGCCATCGGATTTTTGGATAACAGGAACCTGTGGCGTAATAAACCATTTCAGCTTTAAAAGCAGGGCATAGATAAGAAGCATGAATGTATTGAAAGGATTGTTAGCCCTGAAAGTACCGGTCACAGGAGAGAGTTAAGTTAAAACAAAAATAAAAAATTTATAGTGGTCTAATGCTATAACATCCCAACAAAGAAATTATTATTTTGGGAAATAAAAATTGTACAGATGATTGTAGAACCTTTTAAATGCGGCCAGGGTGAAATTTTCAATATTCAATCTTTGCAAAAGAAATATAATTCCGGTAAGTACACGGAACAATAATCTGGTATGAGCTTACCTGCTTTGCATAGCGTGGCATAAACTCATAACCCCTGTCAAGACTTCTTAATGGAGGATTCCTGGTAACTTTTCCGTCGGCCGAAACGGTTTGATCATTAATAAGCTGGTTTCGTCTTTCGAGCTCATTGAATAAAAAATGTATCTCACCGCCTGTTAAGATAATATTGTAAGAAAGAAAATTGTCGCTCTCATCATCAAATTGAGATTTATGAATAACGTTGCTCCATACCAGGTGGCCGGTGTTATCAAGGTCAAGAACCACTATATTTTCATAATAGTATCTCACCTGCGAGCCGCCATAATAATTTCTAAATCTCCCGGAATACCAGTAAGAAGATGGTGAATAAAGATAGTATGAATCGTATGGTGAGAAGGAGGGATAGCCATATAAATAATCATAACGGTTCCACGGGTTACCTCTCGATTGTGTCGAGTGATCTTCAGCAGTTAAAATAAAACCGCCATCTTTTTTAAGAATAACATCCCTTATAAAGTAATTATTAAAGGCATAGCGGGAACCACCATCCGATTTTGCCTGGTTCCTGATTGAGTCGCTTAGCTCTGCAAAAGTTTGTGAAACAAGCTTGTTATTTGCTTTATCCCATACGGCAGTGTACAACCCTTCCACATTTCCATTTTTCTTTACATAATATAGTGAGTTCATGAGGTATTGCTTATTCACATTATCAACTTTTAATTTTATCTCATCGAGGTAGTTTCCTGAAAGATTCAATTCATTTAAAGTAAAGTTGTCCTCCTGCGGGCCTTTGGTAACCAGCATTAATTTTTGCAGGTAATCTCTCGAACTTAATTTGGTGCCTTTTGTAAAAACAAAATTTCCGGAATTATCAACAAAAAAATCACTGAAAATATCTCTCCTGTCTTCATATGGAGTTTCTATTCTTGATTTATGAATGAGCTGGAGGCTGTCGTTCAAAAGCAAAGTGGTAAAATTAAATTTATCATTTTTCTTCTGGATCTTATAGATCATGATTTTTGATTTATCCTCGCTGTTAATGGTGCTATAGATCTTATTATCGGCAAAAAAACTTATATAGGTTGTATCCAGTTCAAATGGCTGTTTTAAAATTTTACCATTCCCATCAATAGCAGCTGCCATACAATGAAGAATGTTTCTCTTTTGAAACTGGTAAATTATATAAGCGAAATTCGGGTAAGCAACAAAATCTACATTCATTGTCCTGTCGGGTAAAAAATCAAGATCTACTCTATTTTTCATTTTCATACTATTATCATATATGGCGATAGCATAGTTATTTCTTGCATGTTTATACACCAGGAAATTCCCGTTTACTTTCCCTACTATGTCAAAATCAAGAGAGCGTGTATCATCAGATTCGGGCAGGCTATAGGTTATTTGTTGCGAAAATGAGTTCGAGGATATAAGGCTTAGAATAAAAAAAATTAAAATATTCTTCATATTGTTTTTTATTGATTATTTAAGAGTAAATATATGCATGTTAGGCAATCGCAGGCATGAAATAATTACTTTTGAGTACATTACTAATTTACGTAAAAAAAAATGGCTACAGTTCTTATCTCAGGCGGTACAGGTCTCATTGGTACAAAATTAACACACCATTTAATTGTTAATAATTACGAGGTGATCATTTTATCAAGAAATAAACAAAAATCTCCAGGTAATCCTAAAGTAACTTATGCACTTTGGGATACAAAAAAAAAGGAGATCGACGCGGAAGCTATAAAAAAAGCAGATCACATTATTCACCTGGCGGGTGCAGGAGTTATGGATAAAAGATGGAGTAAAGAATTCAAAAAACAAATTGTAGATAGCCGTACAAAAAGTAGCGAGCTGCTGATATATGCTCTAAAAAATAATCCTCATCATGTGAAGTCGTTTGTATCTGCATCGGCTATTGGGTGGTATGGAAAAGATTCCCAGCCGTTGGTGAGGAAAGATGGATTTATTGAAACAGACCCTCCTGATACGAATTCATTTCTCGGGGAAACATGCCTGCTGTGGGAAGCGAGTGTTGAACCTGTTAAAGAAATTGGGATAAGACTTGCAAAAATAAGAACGGGAGTTGTGCTAAGCAGTGAAGGAGGTGCTTACAGGGAATTTAAAAGACCTGTAAAATTTGGGATTGCAGGTATTCTTTCTAATGGAAAGCAAATTGTAAGCTGGATACATATCGATGATTTGTGCAGGATGTATGTTGAACTTCTAACGAATGAAGAAACAGGAGGAAGCTATAACGGCGTGGCGCCAGCACCTGTTTCCAATAAGAAGCTAACGTTGCAGATTGCTGAAACTTTGAAAGGGAAATTTTTCATTCCCGTGCATGTTCCTCAATTTATAATAAGATTATTTTTTGGTGAACAAAGTATTGAAATATTGAAAAGCACGACTGTCAATAGTAAAAAAATTAAATCCACAGGCTTTACCTTTTTATACCCTTCAATAGAAGCTGCTGTTGCCGAACTGGAAGGCAAATAATCTTCTTGCTTCGCCGAGTTTTAACTTCTGTTTCTCAATCTATGGCTGGTAAATTTGGATATTTCAAACGGAAAGAATTTTTACAAATCATCAGTTGAAAACTTTTTTATGGTAAAAAAATAATACCCGCAAATGTAGAGCAGGCTCCCCAGCACGAGAATATATTGAGCAGGCGCACCCTTGTAAATTATAGATTTGCCAAAAGGAATAGGCAGCATAACATCAGTTACCTGTAATGGTAAAAAATATCCAAGCGGTGAGAGATCCATTTTAAAATTAATCAAGGCTGTTATGAGCCATTCAAAGATTAATCCGAATAAAAAAAATACTGCTATTGCAGCCCCACTTCTCCTGAAAAGAATAGCGAGAAACATGGCGAAGGTTATGTAGGCCACAGTCTGAATAAAAATATATCCTACATTTTCAATGCCTTCAAAACTAAATGAAGATCCGGTTGTAAGGAAACCAAAAAGCAACGCTACCAAAAAATTAAAAAAAGTTGCTATAAGCGAAAATATAATTGCAAACACAAATTTTACTGATACAAATTCTTTACGTGTCCATCCATCAATGATATTTTGCCTGTGTGTTTTAAAATTAAATTCATTTGTAAGCAACATGATAAAAAGTATTCCCGGGAAATACAATAGCCAACTACTCATCCAGCCAACAGTTTGCCACACATTAGGAAATGCGTATGGTGTGCCGAGAAGAATTTGTGCCTGTGGCAAATTTTGATTTGATAATTCATTCACATAATACCCGGTATAATTAATGCCGAGTATGGCAAAGGAATACAAGATAGAAAAAATCCAGAATGCTTTATAGTTTTTTACTTTGAGCCATTCAATTTTTAATAGATGTAACATGTACTGTTAGTTGTTGGTAAGTTCAAAAAATCTTGATTCAAGGCTTTTCTTTTTAAGAACAAGATGATTAAGAATTATTCCGTTGTCGAAGCAATATTTATTTATTGACTCAAGATTAGCAGTGCCTACAGGGAAAAATATTTTCACCATACCCCCTTCTTTTGTTACCCTTGTTTGATTACTTATTGTTTTCAACAGCGCTATTAGTTTTTCACTGTCTCCGGAGGCAACTTCTACCATATCTTCATTAGATAAAATTTCATTTACATTACCTGAAGCAATTAATTCCCCTCTTCTTAAAATAGCTACATGTGTACAAACTTTTTCTACCTCATCAAGCAGGTGACTGGCCATAATGATCGTTTTACCTTCTTTGTAAAGATTTTTCATCAGGTCCCTGATTTCGGCTATGCCTACCGGGTCGAGACCGTTAGTCGGCTCATCAAAAACGAGCACCTTCGGGTTGCCTAATAAGCAGGATGCAATAGCAAGCCTTTGTTTCATTCCCAAAGAATAAGTGCTGAATTTGGAATCTTTTCTTTTAGTGAGGTCTACCATTTCCAATACCCGCGGTATATCTTCCTTTCCGCGTTGTTTGATTTCTGCAGCTATCTCAAGATTTTTTACGCCTGATAAGTAATGATAAAAATTTGGCGTTTCCAAAAGAGTCCCTATTCTTCTGCGATGCAGTTCTGTCGGCACTTCATCAAAAAGTTTATAACTACCGGAAGTTGGCTTGAGGATATCCATTATCGTTCCAAGCATTGTCGTTTTACCACTGCCGTTAGGCCCAAGTATTCCAAATACTGCGCCTTCAGGAACCGAGAAACTAACGTTTTTCAAGGCCTGGATTCTGCCATAAGATTTGGATAAATTTTCGATTGTAAGAATTGGCATTCGTAGAAAAAATTAACTTAAGAATTTTAAAGATACAAGGCATAAATCAAAACCTGACATGATCACAATTCTTTTCCCGGAAATTTTACATTTTCTGATATAATAGTTTTTTACAGGATGATTAAATCAACTATATTTAACAGATATTTTTTTATCCTGACCAATTAAACAAGGCCCCACATGCTGAAAAACTTCTACCCTAAATTCTTATGCCTGTTTTTTTCTTTTCTTTTCTTTATTAGTTCTACCAAAATTATTGCACAATGCGGGGTACCTCCTACAACCGGCACTGTAACCATTGCTATTTCTAACAATGTTATTAATACATACTATCCGGGTATGGGAAATCCCATGGCGGGCGGCACATCGTTAATTGTTGGTGCACTTGATCTCCGGGGCAATACGACTCCTATTACTGCCGGTGATCTTGTTTTGATTGTACAAGTGCAAGGTGCTGACATTGATGCGACGAATACGGATTCTTATGGCGATAACCTACCAGGAGGTGAAGCGTCAGGTTACCTGGGTGCTAATCTTTATGCAGGCTACTACGAGTACAATACCGTTGCGAGTAAATCAGGGGCAACTATCACATTCAGCTATACTTTAGCAAATAATTATTACACCAGGAATTTTACTGCCGGTAATTCCATTCAGCGATATGAGGTAATAAGAATTCCCAGGTATTATGATTTTAGAATAAAGGCCGGGGCCTCTGTTACATGCCCATCATGGAATGGTATTACCGGAGGCGTTGTTGTTATTGATGTTGCTAATGAATTTACGCTTATAGGATCAATTGATGTAAGCTATAAAGGTTTCAGAGGGGGCGGTGGAAAAAATTTGACCGGGGCAACAGTTGGAAACAGTAATGGTTCAGGCGCATTAAGCAATACCGATTATAGATGGGAATCGCCTGTTACAAATCCCGCAAACTTAACAGGTGGCGCTAAAGGTGAAGGTATTGCGGGTACACCCGTTTATTATTTTGATTTTGCAACCTCAACTACAACTACGGGTACGGTAGAGGGTTATGTTAACGGCAGTATGGGCCGGGGTGCACCTGCGAATGGCGGCGGCGGCGGTACTGACGGATCTCCCGTTGGTGCTGGCCAAAATCAATACAACACCGGGGGTGGCGGTGGCGGCAACGGAGGTGTTGGCGGACACGGTGGTAGTGGCTGGCATGGCGGAGCCGGAGATGTAAACACATACCCGTATGGTGGTTATGGTGGCAGTAATTTTTCTCAAAGATCAGTTGCAAGATTTTGCATGGGTGGTGGTGGTGGTGCCGGTACTGCAGATAACAGCCTTCCATCCAACGAATATAATTGTAGTGGCGGTGGTGGTGGTGGTATAGTGCTTGCCCGTGCGAAATTATTTTCGGGCAATGGAAGTGTTCTTGCTAATGGTTCCAATGCGCCCGGTGTTACAGACCCTTATACACCTGCACAGACTGATGCTGCAGGCGGTGGCGGCGCAGGAGGGAGTATTGTAATGGTCACAACAGACCCCGGGCCTACCGGGCTAAATACCATTACTGCTTCTGCCATAGGAGGAAGCGGCGGCGACATGAGTAATTATTATGATCATGGGCCAGGCGGCGGTGGTGGTGGCGGCGTTATAATGTCAAATGGAACATTTCTTTCTGCAAATGTTGCCGGCGGATCTAATGGGCTTACACTCACAGGGTCTCCTACGGGCACCTTTGATAATCCTTATGGCGCAACCCCTGGGCTAACTGGCGTAGTTATCAAATTTTCAACTCCCCCGGTGCTTGTAAATATGAATAATCCAGGTTCGCCATGCGGCGTATTGCCTGTTACATTAACTGATTTTTCTGCACGATGGAACGGTAATACTGTTGACCTGCAATGGAAGATAACCAATGAGATAAACCTGAAAAGTTTTGAGCTGGAATATGGTGTGGATGGAAGTTCATTCTCAAAACTCACTGCAGTTAATTATAACCGGGGTATATCATCTTACAATTACACTCACCTCACGCCAACAATGAAAAATTTTTACAGGCTGAAAATGGTTGATCTTGATGGAAAGTTTTTGTATAGTAAAATATTAAGTGTTCAAAAATCCCTGTCACGAAATAAAGTTGTATTACTTTATCCTAATCCGGCGTTTACTGATTTAACACTTCAGTTTATAACCGGCAGCAATGAAAAAGTAGCAATTAATATTATTGATAATTCCGGTAGAGTTGTTATTAACAAAACGGTTACACTACCATCCGGTCAGAATTATGTATCAATAGATGGAATTGATAAACTGCAGGCATCAACCTATTTTGTTAAGGTAAAATCAGCCTCAATTAATTCGGTTGAAAAATTAGTTGTAGGAAAATAATGAAAAGACTTTTAAAATGCGGAACCGGGTTAAGAGCCCGGTTTTTTTTAGTTTCTTACGGGTTTTCCTGTCTTTAAAACACTTTGTAAGCGTTCCAGCGTTTTCTTTTCACCGCAAAGACTTAAAAAAGCTTCTCTCTCAAGATTGAGTAAATATTGTTCATTTACTAACGTGGGCTCACTTAGATCGCCACCGCACATCACGTAGGCCAACTTCTTTGCGATTTTTACATCATGATCCGTAATATAATTTCCCCGGAACATTCCATTAATGCCTGCATATAGCATACCCAATACAGAACGTCCCAGGACTTTTATATCTGTTCTTTGAACAGGCATCGTATAGCCATTATCATATATTTCAATAACGCTGTTTTTTGCATCCACAATTCTCCTTGACTGGTTAATACTTACTTCGTCTAATCCTTCCCGTAATATCCCAAGATCAAAAGCTTCAAAGGCTGAGGTAGAAACTTTTGCAGTACCGATAGTCAGGAATCTTTTTTGCAGCGTAATTGTTTCCGGCTCATTGTCGTGCATTTCATCTGCCGCACGCAACGCAAATTCTTTGGTACCGCCGCCACCGGGTATCAATCCTACGCCTAATTCCACGAGGCCAATGTAAGTTTCAGCAGCAGCCTGCACTTTATCACTATGCAGGCTCATTTCGCAGGCGCCACCTAAGGCCAGGCCATGTGGCGCTACTACAACCGGTATCGACGAATACCTCACCCGCATCATGGTATTTTGAAACATTCTTATCGCGATGTCCAATTCCTCATATTCCTGTTCGGCAGCTAACATAAAAATCATTCCTACGTTGGCGCCTGCACTAAACTGGGCACCCTCATTTGCGATCACCAGTCCTTTATATTTTTCTTCTGCTATGGAAATCGATTTATTCAGAGCTTCCAATACCTCACTGCCTATACTTCCCATTTTGGTATTCCACTGAAGACCGACAACATCGTTTCCAAGATCATATAAATTGCAGGCGCTGTTTTTCCACACGTTTTTTTCCTTTAAATCACTTAAAATAATAAATGAATCACCACCGGGAAGTGGCAAATATTTCTTTGTACTAACGTCATAGTATAATCGCTTACCATTTTCAATTTTGTAAAAAGAATTATTTCCGGCTTCGATAAAATCAGTTATCCAGGAGGCAACATCGTAACCAGCTTCTTTCATAGCTGTAACGGTTTCTTTTACACCCAACACATTCCATGATTCAAAAGCGCCGATTTCCCAGCCAAATCCTGCTTTCATGGCATCATCAATACGATATATTTCATCACTTATTTCGGGGATGCGATTTGATATGTATGAGAAAAGGTTATAGTGGAACAGGCCATAAAATTCGTTTGCCTTATCCTTTCCGGACGCCAGGATTTTTAATCGTTGATTAAGATCGTCTATCGGTTTTGCGGTTTCAAGCGTGGCGAACTTTGACCTTTGGCGGGGTGCATATTCAAAAGATTTTAAATTGAGTGTTAGTATTTCTTTAGCCCCTTTAGGGGTTTGGGGTATTTTTTTGAAAAATCCTTGTCCTGTTTTATCGCCAAGCCATTTATTGTCGACCATTTTTTGGAGCCATGAAGGAATAATGAAAGTATCTTTTGCTTCATCACCAGGGCAATTATCTTTTACACCAATCGCAACTTTTACAAGTGTATCGATTCCTACAACATCTGCTGTTCTAAAGGTTGCAGATTTTGGACGGCCGATAATTGGACCTGTCAATGCTTCTACATCATCAATATTTAAATCCAGCTTATCCATTATATGGAATATGGACATAATGCTGAAAACACCGATGCGATTGGCAATGAATGCGGGAGTGTCTTTGCAAAGTACCGTTGTTTTGCCAAGATACAAATCTCCATAGTGCATTAAGAAATCAACAACTTCCTTTTCCGTATGGGGTGTTGGAATAATTTCTAAAAGACGAAGATATCTTGGAGGATTAAAGAAATGTGTTCCACAAAAATGTTTTTTAAAATCATCACTCCGCCCTTCAGCCATAAGATGAATGGGGATGCCTGAAGTATTAGAAGTAATTAAAGTTCCTGGCTTCCTGTATTTTTCTACTTCATCAAAAATTAACTTCTTAATGTCTAGTCTTTCCACAACCACCTCAATTGTCCAGTCGCAATCAGCAATATCCTTCATATTATCTTCAAAGTTGCCGGTGGTAATATTTTTTATTACGTCTTTTGTGTAAACCGGCGAGGGATTGGATTTAATGGCCTCAATCAATGCTTCATTTACTATTCGATTTTTCACCTCCGGTTTATCGAGTGATAAGCCTTTTTTTGTTTCTGCATCTGTCAATTCTTTTGGTGGAATATCAAGCAATAAAACCTGCAAGCCAATGCCTGCAAAGTGGCAGGCAATACGACTTCCCATTACGCCGCTTCCCAAAACAGCCACTTTTTTTATCGTTCTTTTTTGCATAATAAATAATTGATTAAACAACTATGAAAAGAAAAATTAAGATCATTATCAAATAAGATTCAAAAACTTAGCTTACTCCACTTCCATTTTCAATCATTGTATCCGGGTTTACAAAATATAATTTTCCCTGGTTATCTTCTGCCATCAAAATCATTCCATTGCTTTCTATTCCTCTCATTTTTCTTGGAGCCAGGTTGGCAACCACCACAACTTGTTTATTAATGATTTCTTCTGGTTTAAAATGCAATGCGATTCCGGATACGATAATGCGCTTTTCAAAGCCAAGGTCTATTTCAAGCTTTAAAAGCTTTTCAGCTTTCTCAACTTTTTCCGCCGAAATAATGGTGCCCACTTTCAAATCAATTTTTGCAAAATCATCGAAAACAATTTCAGGCTTTGTGTCTTCCATTTTATTTTCTTCTTTTTTTGTATTAATAGTTTGCTGGGTTTCATGGAGAGATTCCACCAGGCCTTTTTTTAGTTTCTCAATTTGTAAATTAATCTCCGCATCTTCAATTTTCCTGAATAATAATTCCGGTGCTCTTAAACTATAGCCAACGCTCAATAACTTTGGCTTTCCTGCATTTTCCCAATCCAGCATTTTGTCAACCACCTTCATCATGTGAATCATTTTCAGGGCTGTAAATGGTAAAAACGGATTTATAAAAACTGCGAGGTTTGCACAAAGTTGTAAGCAAATGTGAAGGCAGTTATCAATCAGGCTTTGTGCTTCCGTTGTCGGCAGGCCGTTGTCAGTTGTCCGTTTCGCAACAATCCACGGCTGCTTATCCTGCATGTATTTATTCCCTTTCCTGGCCAAATCAATTACTTCAAATAATGCATCACGAAATTTATACTGGTCTAATAAATTCTCAATCTTAGATTTTGTTAGCCCAAACTCTTCAATCATTTTTTTATCAGCGTCATCAATTATGCTTTCATGCAATGGTGGAACTTTTCCCTTACATAGTTTATGCATCAGCACAAAAGTGCGGTTAACAAAATTTCCAAAGATGGCAACCAACTCGCTGTTGTTCCTGTCCTGGAAATCTTTCCACGTAAAATCGTTGTCTTTTGTTTCG
>JBBSPK010000080.1:0-13835 GCA_038258875.1 Chitinophagales bacterium | reverse complement strand
TTCAACCGCTCGCAGACGCCGGCGAACCCGCTCGTGCTATATCTTTCCTGTTTTGCAAAGCAAGCTGTTCATATTCTTCTAAATTTTTAAGGCTAATACCGGTTTCAAATGCTGATGAATCTATAACTAAAACAGTGTGCTCAGGAAGCCCGAGCATGAGATTCATATTTACATTAGTGATCTTCCTGTTATTTTCCGCATCCAAAACAGAAAGTTCTATATTGGAAGATTGAAGTTGCGCCTTTAATAAATCGTTGCGTGCCAGTAAACCATTTTGTTCCAAACGTGAAAAAACAGAATCGCGTAGCAACGATTGTTGCAGATTTTCTTCAACCACCTCAACGGTAACATTGGCCTTATATAAATTGCCGTAGGCATTAATTGTATTTAAGATAACTGCTTCTTTATCATTTTCTGCATCCAATGTAACCGCCTGTTGTAAATACTTTGCAGACTCTATTCCATACCGGATTCGTCCGCCCGAAAAAATTGGAAGGGAAATGCTGGCAATACCATAGAAGGCCTGGTTTACTGATGGACTGCTTCCTGCGCCTGTAGTATCTCCGTTACCCAACGCTTTTGTTTTAAGTGATACACTGGAGCTGGCCAGGCGCAAATAAGAACCACTGATTGTTGCACTGGGTAACCTGTTGTCCTTTGCTTCATCAAGCGCCGCATCTGCCTGTTCCTTGCGGGCTGATGAGGCTTTCAATTGCTTACTGCTTTGAATGCTTAAATCTATTGCCTCCTGTAACAAAAGTTTTCTTACATCCTGTGCATAGGAGGTTTCAGGGTTTAGTATTCCCGCAAAAATGATAGCTGTTAAAAATAATTTCAATGGTGTCACGAAATGGTTTTTAAATTCTGATTAGTTTTTTTATGCCTTTGCGCTTTCCAGCAAGTGCGAACGCATTAGTTGTTTCAAATGTTCACTTACGCGTTCTTTTAATTTTTTACTTTGAAAAGGATTGAAATCCTTACCCTTTTGCAGAATTTTCCTGCACATTGTTTCGGAAATCAATAAATGGCTTATCGTTCCAATAAGAGTAGCAATGGTAAGTTCCGGGTCAACATTTTTAAAATCACCCGACTCAATCCCCTTTTGCAAAATCGATTTTATAGTTACAACATTTCTTAAAAGAATTTCGGTGATTGCGTCATGCATCTGTGGCCGGTGATCAAGAGAAAGCTCACGATGCAGCAAGTGATGAAACTGCGGGGTGGAGAACATCCTTTCAATATAACTGTCAATTATTCTATCAATTTTTTCGATGGATGAAACCGAAGAATTTTCAAGCTCGGCAACTATCATTTTCATTCCCGACGACTTGTATTCCACCACGCTTTCAAATAATTTTTCTTTTGAGCCGAAGTAGTAACTTATCATGGCAATATTGACTCCTGCGCCTGATGCTATGTCACGCACAGAAGTACCTTCAAAACCTTTTTGACCAAAAAGTTTCATGGCAACCGATAATATTATTTCCCGTTTATCCATTTTTATTAAGGAGGGCAAAGTTAAACACTTGTTTTGAAATTAAACAAACGTTTAATTAATTTAAATTTGAAAATACCATCGGGCATTAATGAGAGGTGGTGGGACTACAATAAAAAAAACCGGCATAAACCTGATTTATGCCGGCCTGGAAAATAACTTATTAGTACTAGCTTAAAGTGGCTTCCATTGAAATATCAATATTTGTATTCAATGATTTAGAAACAGGGCAATTTTCTTTTGCATTTTCTGCGCATTCATCAAATTTCTCTTTACTGATACCCGGTACCTTTGCATGTACAGTAAGATGCGATTTTGAAATAGCGCCTGCACCAAAAGTAATATCACATTTAGTTTCAATTTTCTCAGCGGTAAAGCCTCCTTCACTTAAAATGATCGCAAATTTCATGGAGAAGCAACCAGCATGTGCAGCGGCTATTAATTCTTCAGGATTGGTGCCGTCTTTGGCATCACCAAATCTGGTTGCAAATGTAAAAGGCTGATTATTCAGCGCTTTTGTCTCTGTAGTTATTTTTCCTTTGCCCTCTTTTCCTCCTTGCCATTCCGCGTTTGCATACTTGCTCATAATTTTTATTTTTAATGATTAAGAATTTTAATTCATTTAAAAGTTAAGGATATTGTTTGAAAACTGAAAATTTAACAAGTTAAAAAATTATAATGGATGTAAGATGTAAAAGTTGAATTATTTTTCAAAAATTATTCCGGGAACTCTTCAGAACTCACTCTTACTTTACCTCTGCCATTAATGATGTGCCAACTTTTAAAATCCTGTGGTGCATCCAGGCCATCCCCGTCGATTATTTGAGAGGGAGTCCGGATTCTTACGGCCTTATCTGTAAAAAACTCCTGACCCTTCTTTGCCCTGTCCCAATACAATTCATCACAATACAATGTATCACCCTTCACATTAAAAACTACCACGCTATCTTTAAGAAACACCTTACTTTCTGATTGCATGTATCTCCCATAACGTGCGTCAAGCCTGCTTTCTATTTGAAGACTGTCATCATAAAAATCGCTGTGGACAGTCTTTGTAAATTCAATAAATGGAACTGCATCCTGGTGAATGAGCATATACGGCGCACTAAGCCTTGCTTTCGTTTTGCTACCGTAGCTGTATATAATATCAACCTGCTTTGCCTCTTCTACTCCAATTTTTTTTTCCGTAAGCTCTTTGATCTGGTCTAACGAATTTTCACATGAATTAATAAAAAAGCAACCCGTTACAAGAGTTGCCTTTATTAAAAATTTATATTGATTTGTATAACTCATTTCATGCACTACAAAATTATTGATATTTCTGCCTGCGGAACCACACGTCGCTTAGTGAAAACCCGACACCTACCCGGAAGGTATTTTCTTTAATGTTGTTGCTGTTGTTGCCACGCTTTCCATATTCAAACGAAACGTTGAGAAAACTATATTGATTATCATAAAAACTATGCCTGAGCTTTAAAGGAAATGTACCGCCGAGCGTTACCGTGTAAACTGGCAAATCGTTATCTGCCGCTATATAGTCAGTGCCGAAAGATACGCCGGCCCTGTATCTTACATTATTAAAATATTTGGGAGAGCCATTGGGAGAGGGAAAATATTGTATCCCGAATTTGCCCAGCCAGCTATTTTTTACAAGATCCTTCTGCCCGAAAAAACGATAGGTATCCCAGTTCGTGGTTTCAAAATCTGCACCAAATAAAACATGTTCTTTTTCTATCGTGAAACCTACTCCAATAGTTGACGGCAGGTCTACTGTTCCTTTTTGCCCTGTGTTTTCATAAACACTGTCAATTTTAATAATAGCACCGTCGGCATTATAAGAGATCGTTTGTCTTGTATCATCGCGGGTAGCGTCATACTTTTTTTGAAGATTTGCATATGCGCCAAATCTCAGTATCCCTTTTTTAATTTTAGCTGCATATTGTACACCTGCATTTAAAAAGATTCCTCCAAAGCGGCTCTGCGTTTGATAATTGGCTGTGTAAAAATAATCGGATGAATCATTAAAAATAGCCCTGGTGGTGGAATAATCTTTTGACCCAAAAAGATAACCTGAATTTACCCCGAAGGTAAAATTTTTTAGTCTCAATGCGGTGCCAATAAACGCCTCATTTATTCCACCGCTTCCTTCATATATCGTCGAGAAACTATCAACCGAATTACCCCCGGAACTTTTAATCTTATAATTTACCCTGGTTAGCGGCTTTAATCCAAAAGCAAGCGACCATGCGGTTTGGTTTTTAATTGCTTTTTTATTTCCGCTAAGCAATGGGAATGCAAATTGCAAATAAGAGATAACTCCATTATTTGATTTAAAATTACCCAATGGATTTTGACTTTTTATAACTCTGCCGTCATATTCAACACCCACATCGAGTGTAGTCAAAATAAGATTGCCGTAAGTGGCAGGATTAACGGAATTGATGGTAGCAGCATCTGTAAAGCCTGCGGAGATTCCTCCCATCGCCCGGTTTTGAATGTTGCCTGTTGGGACGATATTACCTACACCATACCTTGAATAAGGAGAATTTTCCTGCGCAAAGCAAAACAAGGGTAAAGCGGTCAGCAAGAAAAAAAATAATTTATGTTTTGGTATCATGATTGGTTTCACTAATTGCATACAGTCCCTTAAAGATCAGGTTGGGGTCGGCAAATATCTTATTTTTAAGATGACGGGCAAAATAGAGTGAATCGCCCCCGGTTAAAAGCACGTTAAAGTTCCCAAAACGGGTCTCATAGTTATCGATAATACCATCAATTTCTGCTGCCAGCCCTATTAAAACACCACTTAAAATATTGGTACGTGTATCATAACCAATTAAAGGTATGTTCCAGCCGATACTTTCGGTATCTACTTTTATAAGGGGAAGCATTGCAGTGTAAGCATTCATCGATTTAAACCGCATTTCAAGGCCGGGAGAAATACTTCCTCCCAGGAAACTATTGAATTTATTTATGAAATTGTAGGTTATGCATGACCCTAGTGCAATAACCAGGTTGTTTTTCCCTTTATAAAAATACACGGCTGCGGCAGAAAGTGCCAACCTATCTGCACCAATGGTTTCAGGCTTTCCTACAGGAGTTGTAAAGGGCAAAATACTTTGAGAAGTTACCTTGTGAAACAAAGAAGCCCTTGCAAGAATTTTTTCTATTTCAGGATTGTGATCAATTACTGACGAGAGAATTGTTTTTGCAGGGTGATACTTTTCTATCAGGGCCTCAATTGTTTCACCGTCGGCTTCAAAAAGAGAATCTACTTCACTGAGTTGATCATTTATAAATACACCATACTTAAGCCGGGTATTTCCAAAATCAAAACAAAGAGTTGTATTCAAAGAAAAATTATTTCAGATTAAAAAAGAAACAGCTTTATACCTGTTTAAAAATAAGTTTAATCAAAATAAAACTAATTGTTCAAATTCATCAGGAAATTTAAAAAACGTGGAATTTAATTCGTGTAATTCGTTCTTTCACATTCGTGTAATAAAATAATTCTTCACGAAATATTAAAACCACTTATATTTTTAAAATGGCCATTCAATTTAATCTTTTCTTTTAGCAATTCCATTTCAGCAACTACGGGTAAGACTTTTGCCAGGTGCCTCTTTAAATATTCCTGTCGTTGCAATTCATTGGTAAGCGAAAGAAATTCATATTCTTCTTCCAGGGTAAGCCCTGCATGGTGTGCCACATCATAACTGGTTAATTGCTCTTCCTCTTTCTGAAAAGGTCTTGTTACTTTAAGTAATTTATGCAATTCTTTTATGGCTGCAACCACTTTTGTCATGAGTAATTTTTTCCCGTGGTCTGTATTAGCTAGGTAACTCACAATAGCGCCGCTATATAATTTATCGGGCACATCATTTATAATTTCCAAAACCCTGAATATTTTTTGGCCGCGTGTTTTAATATCCATTTCACCGGAATCGTACATTTTTGAGATTTCAACAATTTCCACAAGTGTACCCAGCTCATTCACTTTATTGTTGATTACAACAGCCATTCCAAAAGGTTTTTTTTGATCAAAACATTCCTTAATAAGTTGCTTGTATTTCGGTTCGAAAATATGCAGGTTTAAATCTTCTCCGGGGTACACAACTATTGATAAAGGAAATATTGGTACGAAGTTGGTCATAGACTACGTTTTTGCAGTCTGCAAATTTACAAATGTGCAAATAATATTTCCCTTTTCCGCTGCCTCCATTTTAATAAAATTTGATTTGAAATATACGACGTCAACTGCTTTTAGTTGAAAATAAATTTTCTGGCAGCTTAAAAACTTTGACTATTGATATTAAGCACTTCGAAATTTAGAAACAATTCTTTTTAAAATATTTTTCAGGTACAATAAAAATGGAAGATTTGGTTCAGTTAGTAAACCTTTATATACTTCCCCCCTGCATAAATAAAATCTTGTAAAAGTACCTGATGTAATTCCCCATTTCGATATGAAAGTATAATATCCTTTGTTTTTTTTTACGCGTTTAACGGACAAGGAACCAAAATGATAAACACGGCTTTTTTCAAGTCCTTTAAAAAACCTGATTCCCATCTTCCACAATTTCATTGAAAAGTCAGGATCGGAATACATGCCTGGTGAAAATTCAGTGCTATATCCTCCTGCCATATCCCAAATATCTTTATGAACAATATTTGGTGGCCACGTTGCACCGCACCAATCGTACATCGAAAGCTGTTGAAATTCTTCTAATAACTTTTCTTCGTCAAATGAATATAGATCTCTTCCAAAATCTTTTACAATAATGCAGTTGTGATTATTTTGCGGCTCAATAGCAGTTGAAGAAATAAAAAAATAAGGATGGCCAATACTGGCAATTTCATCACTTAGTTCTTTATCCCAACCGGGACAAACGTACATATCATCATTTAAATAAAGCAAATACGAGGAATCAGCAAGTGTACGGCAAAAATTCAAGGCATAGCATACACCAATATTTTTTTCGCTGCCACAGTAATCAATATCCGTTTGTGAATTTACCCATTCTCTGGTACCGTCACTACCTTCGTTGATATGTACAATTATCTGGTGTTTATAAAAAGAATTTTTCCTTATACTTTTAATACAAAGCTTTAAATATTCAAGGTTATTCCAGGTCGGTATTAATATAGAAAATTTAGCATCTGGAATATTTCTATTTTTTTTTTGATAAAGATGAGCATCTGCAATCATACAGGGATTCAATAGTATATTTTTACAGAGTAAAATAAAACTTATAATGATGCCTGCAAAATAACTTCCATTTAATATCTTACGAGTAAGTATTGTTATTTGAAAATTTTAAATAAAATTGACAAGCTATTTTAATAAATTATCCACAGGCATAAAAAGTGAAAATTTTCGCTCATTGGCTCGCATCATTTCTTTAATAGAGAACGAAGTTGCCGGTTATGAAGATTTATTAAAAGAATTAAAACCTCTTTCTGCAAAGATCATCGGTATTACCGGTGCGCCGGGAGCCGGTAAAAGTTCCCTGGTTGATGCGCTCATTGGTGAAATTATAAGTGATAAAAAGAAAGTCGCGGTGCTTTGCGTGGATCCATCCTCTCCTTTTAACCGCGGCGCTTTACTAGGTGACAGGATAAGAATGAGTGAATGGTATACCCACCCCGCTGTTTTCATTCGCTCCCTTGCCAGTAAGGGTTCCCTTGGTGGATTACATCCTAAAATTATCGAGATAACAGATGTTGTAAAATCGATGCCCTTTGATTATGTAATTGTGGAAACAATTGGTGTGGGGCAAAGTGAGGTAGACATTGCGAGGCTTGCAGATATTACAATTGTGATGCTGGTTCCGGAAGGCGGCGATATTATTCAAACAATGAAAGCCGGGCTTATGGAGGTAGCAGATATTTTTGTTATTAATAAATTCGACCGACCGGATGCGGATCACTATTTTAATAATCTCAAACAAATGTTATCCCCGGTTTACCATCGTTCGCAACAGGAAATTCCCGTTTTAAAAACAATTGCTTCCCAGAAAAAAGGGATTAATGAATTATATCAGATAATTTCAAAATGGCATCTTGATGGTACTTTATCAAAAAAAAATGAGCTATTGGCCGAAAAAACGTGGCTGATTATTCAGAACAAAAAAATGAAAGAGATTAATAAAGACGAATTCAAAAATGAACTGTTTGCAGCCGCAGGCAAACCTGGTTTCAACATGTACAGTTTTGCTGAAAAATATGTAAGCAGGTAATACAGGTCAAATTCAACGATTACTCTTCCACCATTTGTAACCTATTACACCAATCGCTGCATATGGAATTATCATGAGGTAAATAATTCCTGTGTTAAAACCCTGTGCCGGCTTTTCGCCCATCTGCTGAACAGATTTTGCGCAAATAGAACATTGTGCATTTGCTGAATGATAGCTGGCAGTTAAACGAACTATGAAAAATAATATAAGAAAGACTTTTTTCATACTTATGCAAAGGTAGATATTACAATTAGAATATTATTTAGCTATTACAGGTAAGTTTTCCATATAAGCCACCCCTAAATGATTTTCAACAATTTTCATAGCATTTGTATTCGCAAATGTGTGCATAAATGCATGATGTGTTGTTAATATCAGGTCTTGTAATTTATGGTCTGTTTCCATATCAATAATTTTTAAGCCCGCAGCATGGCATTTCGTTTTTGAGATATGCCTGGCATGAGATTTATTCCTGGAATGATCACCAAATGTTTTTAAGACCTTAATTACCGTTGAAGGCTTTCCCTTTAGCATATTAGCTTTTAACCATTCTGCTGCCATCTTTTTACTCCACTGTATGGCTTGCTCACATGCAATTAAAAATGTAGGATGGTATTTACCTATAATTACCTGCCATAGGGCCGCAGAACTTGGATTGGCTTTTACATCAGCCAATGCTTTTTTAAATTCATCTAAAACTGCCTGACAAGCGATACCTCCCATTTGAGGGTCAATTGGTCCGAGGTTTGATTGCTTACCCATAATAATTTCTTTGCATGAAAGCGCTATTACTGTACCTGCTGACATGGAGATTTGAGGAATAATTGCACGAACATTATCTCCAAACATAAAACGTAAATAATCTATAATGCTTTCAGTCGCTGCTAAATCTCCGCCAGGAGTATGAAGAATTAAATCAAGGCCTTTGGTTGTATCCATTTTATGGATAGTTACCATTAAGGCATTTTTATCTTTATCATTTATGTTTGTATCCGGAAATCCTGGTTTTTGTAGCCAACCGGAATAATATGCTATTGTATTTCGACCGGTATGTTTTTGAATTGAAGACAAATATTTTCGCCTAACAAAATCAAGAGGGTTTATTTCGGGTTGTTGTTTAAGAACATTTTGAATTTCATCTAAGACTTCTTTCCAATTAGGCATTTGGAGAAATTAAACATGAATCTGTGGAAGTTGTGCCGGACTGTACGTTTTTAAGCAACGTAAAAATTTCAAAATTTTCCCCATTTTGCCAATCTACGCTTCTTATATATAGAAAATTTTTTACTTTCTTTTCTTTTTTCATGATTTCTTCATACTTAATTGTTGCTGTATTTTTTTTTGAAGAATTCATTGCTTTCATAAATTGATGTTTAAAATCAAATGTAAAAAGTATTTAAAACAAAAACAAATTAGAAGAAATTATCCTACCTCAGCAACCTTTTGCATTTTCTGCGTCTTTTTTCTTTCGTCCTCATCCAGGATTACTTTACGCATGCGAATCACCTTAGGAGTCACTTCAATACATTCATCCTGCTGTATATATTCCATACATTCCTCGAGGCTCATTTTTATTTTAGGTGCAATACGTGAAGCATCATCACTGCCGCTTGCACGGTGGTTGGTTAATTTTTTTGGCTCAGTTGCATTTACAACCAGGTCTCCAGGTTTTATATGTTCTGCAATAATCTGACCGGTATAAACTTCTTCTCCCGGGTCTACGAAAAATGTTCCCCTATCCTGTAACTTATCAATCGAATATCCAGATGTTTTTTCCTGGTTTTTAGAAATTAATACGCCATTACTTCTTCCGGGAATAAATCCTTTCCATGGCTTGTATTCTAAAAAACGGTGCGCCATTACGGCTTCACCCGCAGTATTGGTAAGCATATTAGAACGCAATCCTATCAGCCCTCTTGAAGGAATTTCAAATTCAAGATGCTGCATCTCACCTTTACTTTCCATAATGAGTAGCTCACCTTTTCTTTGTGTTACCAAATCAATTACACGGCCGCTATATTCACTTGGCACATCAACTACCAGATTTTCATAAGGTTCACTTTTTATCCCATTAATTTCTTTGGTAATAACCTGCGGCTGTCCCACTGTAATTTCATAACCTTCACGACGCATGGTTTCTACAAGAATACTAAGGTGCAGAATACCACGCCCATACACCATAAAGCTTTCCGCACTATCGGTTGGGCCTACACGAAGCGCCAGGTTTTTTTCCAGTTCTTTTTCAAGCCTGTCTTTCAAATGTCGTGACGTAACAAATTTTCCATCCCTTCCATAAAAAGGAGAATTATTAATACTGAACTGCATGTTCATAGTAGGCTCGTCAACACTTATCACGGGCAACGCTTCCGGATTTTCAAAATCTGCAAGTGTTTCACCGATATTAAAACCTTCAATACCAACCACGGCGCAAATGTCCCCCGCTTTTACTTCACTTACTTTCTTTTTGCCAAGGCCTTCAAATACATACAGTTCTTTTACCTTACTTTTTTGGGTAGAACCGTCCAGTTTCATCAACGAAAGCGGTTGATTTTCTTTTATAACACCTCTTGCAACTTTACCCACTGCTATCCTCCCTAAAAAAGAAGAATAATCAAGTGAGGTAATTTGCATCTGCAATGTTCCTTCGCCGGTAGCCGGCGGGGGAACCTTTTCAAGTATAATATCCAATAAAGGAAAAATATTATCCGTTCGCTCGAGCGATGTATTCATCCATCCTTGTTTGCTTGAGCCATAAATGGTAGGGAAATCCAATTGCTCTTCCGTTGCATCGAGATTAAAAAATAATTCAAACACCGCATCATGCACTTCGTCAGGACGGCAATTGGGCTTGTCAACTTTATTAATAACAACAATAGGATGAAGACCTAATTGTAATGCCTTTTGCAATACAAAACGGGTTTGAGGCATCGGGCCCTCAAATGCATCCACCAATAAAAGAACACCATCAGCCATCTTTAAAACACGTTCTACCTCGCCACCGAAATCACTGTGGCCAGGAGTGTCGATTACATTAATCTTGGCATCTTTATATGTAACGGATACATTCTTGCTAAAAATAGTAATCCCACGTTCTCTTTCAAGATCATTACTATCCATTATGAGTTCACCCGTTTCCTGGTTGTCCCTGAAAATATTAGTGCTGTGTAAAATTTTATCAACCAGCGTAGTTTTACCGTGGTCAACGTGTGCTATAATAGCTATGTTTCTGATTTCCATATTTTATTTTTCCAACCGGGGCAAAAATATATGCCGTTGTTTTTTTAAGGGTGCAAAGGTACGCTAAATCAGCGTCCTGGCAAGAATAAATCGATAGTTAACACAAAATTTAAAACGTTAAACATTATGTCAAAATTGCAATTAAAAATTTTGGTAGGGAATTTGATTAATGTTATTCCGTAAATTTTAAAATGAAAAGAAAACTTCCTTCACTTAAAACCTGTATTATCCTGGATTTGATTGGATGTATAAGCTATATATTCCTCCCTTTTGGTCCTTTATGGGCGATTTTATCGGGAATTATTTTTTATTTCTTATTCGGAAGAAAACTGGGAATCCTCGGTGGTATATTTTCATTTATTGAAGAATTATTCCCCGGGATTGATTTCATACCAACCTTTACCATTGCGTGGTTGATAAGAAAATATGAAATTGAAAAAATCGTAAGGCAAAAACCTGTTTATAAATTGATTAGTTCAAATTAATCCAATAACAATTCTGCAATAAATGATTAGTTTTAAAAAAATCATTTATTGCAATGAAAAAGTATATTCTCCTTTCCTTTTTAGTATCTAATGTTTGTTTCGCCCAGGATAGCGTCACAATAAGTGACTTACGTTCTGCGGAGAAAATTATTAGTCTTCATTTTACGGACGCCAAAGAAGATTCGCTGCTAAACGGGGTACAGGGCAGGGCTAAGGAATATGATAAAATGCATCGCTACTCGCTTGATAATTCAATTCCAGTTACGATGGCACAAAGCCCGTTGTTGCCTTACATGAACCTGAACCAAAAACAATTACCTGTAAAGTTTGCTGTACCTGAAGGAATAAATCTTCCTGCAAATAAAAATGACCTTGCATGGTATTCAATACCTAAATTGGCTTCTTTAATAAAAAATAAAAAAATATCTTCAGTTGAACTCACTAAGTTTTTTATTGACCGGCTGAAAAAATATGGCGATACACTTCAATGCGTTATTTCACTTACTGAAGACATTGCACTAAAGGAAGCCGAAGAAGCTGATAAAGAAATTGCAGCAGGCAGATATCGCGGCCTTTTGCATGGTATTCCCTATGGAATAAAAGATCTGTTTGCAGTAAAAGGGACCAAAACAACGTGGGGAGCAGAACCTTATAAAGATCAGGTGATAGATAATAACAGCTATGTATATACGAAATTAAAAGAAGCAGGTGCTGTATTAATTGCGAAATTAACCCTTGGAGCTTTAGCTATGGATGATTATTGGTTTGGCGGACGCACAAAAAACCCATGGAACATGCTGGAAGGATCCAGTGGCTCATCTGCGGGATCAGCAGCAGCAACTGTTGCCGGACTCGTTCCTTATGCCATCGGAACCGAAACCTATGGTTCTATTATTTCACCTTCTACAGTTTGTGGCGCAACCGGATTACGTCCAACATTTGGCTCAGTTAGCCGTAGTGGCGGGATGACACTTTGCTGGAGTCTCGACAAGGCAGGCCCCATTTGCCGCAGCGCTGAAGATGCGGCTATTATATTTAATTACTTACACGGTACCGATGGCAATGATGCCGCTGCCGTAAACATGCCCTTCAATTATACGGGTAAGGCAGATTTATCAAAGATGAAAATTGCTTATGCAAAAAATTACTTTGGGAAAAAAGATACGCTGGGAAATGAAGACGCGGCACTTGATGCTTTCAGAAAAGCCGGAGCACAATTAATACCGATAGATTTTCCTGATTCCGGCATTTACAATTTTGATATAATCGGGATTGTAATTGGCGCAGAAAGTGCTGCAGCATTTGATGGTTTTACAAGAACAGGCCTCGATGATAAAATGACGCGGCAGGGTAAAGGAGAGTGGCCCAATTATTTTCGTGCTGCACGATTTATTCCTGCTGCTGAATACATAAACGCCAACAGGTATCGCTACCAGCTAATGCAAAAAGTAAATGAAGTAATAGAAAAATATGATGTTATTATTTGCCCCACCTGGGTTGGCAACCAGGCTGCCATAACCAATCTTACGGGACACCCCGCCATCAGTTTACCTACCGGTTTTAATAAAGAACATGTGCCTACAAGTATTACTCTCGTTGGTAAATTATATGACGAAGCAACGATACTCGCTATTGCAAAAGTTTACCAGGATGCAACACAATGGAATAAAATGCACCCGGAGTTTTTTAAGTAAGGTGCCAAAAAAAGCAAGAAGGATACGAAACACGAAACCATAATTCAATAAAAAATATCAACACATGACAAAAGGGCTTCTTTCAATCGTACTGATTTTCACTATTCAATTTTCATTTGCCCAGGCAAAAAAAATTACCGGTTTTTACGAAACAACTATTGATAAACAGCTTAAGCTTGAAAATGAATTTGATAAAAATTTAAGCAAGGAAAGTATTGGTGAAAACATAAAGAAACTTTCTGCAAAACCTCATCACCTGAGTTCACCTGGAAGTAAAGAAAACGCTGAATATATTCTAAGCCTCTACAAAAAATGGGGATGGGATGCTAAGATTGAAACCTTTCATGTATTATTTCCTACCCCAAAAACAAGATTGCTGGAAATGACTTCTCCAATATCTTACAAAGCCATTTTAAAAGAACCGGCTTTAAAAGAAGATGCTACAAGCGGCCAGCAGGGACAATTACCTACCTATAATGCATACAGTGCTGATGGCGATGTAACAGATGAACTGGTGTTTGTTAATTATGGCCTGTTGCAGGATTATGAAACGCTTGATAAAATGGGTATTGATGTAAAGGGTAAAATTGTAATCGCAAAATACGGCCACAGTTGGAGAGGAATAAAACCAAAAATAGCACAGGAACATGGAGCTATTGGATGTATCATCTACAGCGACCCAATG
>JBBSPK010000079.1:0-13878 GCA_038258875.1 Chitinophagales bacterium | reverse complement strand
TTTGTTTCGTAGAGTTTATTGATGATTTCAATATCATACGCATACGAAGTTTCCAGGTGAATATTATGCTTCAAGGCCTCTTCTATCACAAAAGAAAAGTGTGAACTTTTGGTGCAATAAGAATAAAAATATTGCCCTTCGTACTTGTGTTTTTTAAATGCATTGGCAAACATTTTTTTTGCCTTATTTATCTGCATACCAATTTTAGGCAGGTAAGTAAATTTTAAAGGAGTTCCATATTTATCTATTAATGCCTTTACATCTACATTGTTATACTGCAGATAATCATCTTTAATGTTATAATCTTCCTGGGGGAAATTAAAGGTCTGGTTAACGAGTTCGAGATAGGAATTGTTCATTGCATGCAGTTAACGTCTTTTAAAATTTTTACAAATGTAATAGAATGAAACTTTATACAAATAAAAAACCGCCCTGTTTTGAATAAGGCGGTTACAAAACTAGTTGTGGAAATTTATTTAACTGAAAGAATAAGATTTTTAAAGCTCTCTGGCTCATTCATAGCCATATCTGCAAGAATCTTCCTGTTAAGGCCGATATTTTTTTCAGTAAGCTTGTGAATAAACTGGCTGTAGGTCATACCTTCCGCCCTTACTGCCGCATTGATTCGGGCAATCCATAAAGCCCTGTATTCACGTTTTTTAAGCTTACGGCCTACGTAACTGTAGGTCATCCCTTTTTCCATTACATTTTTTGCAACGGTGTATACATTTTTTCTTTTACCATAATAGCCTTTGGCCGCTTTAAGAATTCTTTTTCTCCTGGCCCTTGATGCTACTGAATTTACTGAACGTGGCATTGTAAATATTTTAGATTTGCGATTTAGGAGTTATTGTCATTCCAAAATCATTAATTATTTGTTTTAATTTTTATTCCCATTCGGAGACAGTGAACTCTTATTTCATTCTTAGCAGGCGCATTACAAATGGCCTGTTGGCATCACTGACCATTCCTTTCTTACGCAAACTGCGTTTACGCTTGGTAGATTTTTTTGTCAGGATGTGTCGCTTGTAAGCTTTTTGAAATGTAATTTCACCGGTACCGGTTACTTTAAAGCGCTTCTTGGCGCTGGAGTTGGTTTTAACCTTTGGCATTATATACTATTTATTTTTACACCCTCGCCGGCGCCCCCGAACAGACGGGGAACTTTTTGAGCCATGTGGGTAATATGTTTTAAAAAAAATCCTGTGAAGCCAAACATAATGCTAAACGGGGTGCAAATGTAAGGAAATAATTTTGAAAAAAGCGGTGAAGCCCAGAGCTTTGAGCTTTGAGCTTTGATTGCTGACTGCTGATAGCTCACTGCTCACTGCTGGTTTTGATTGGCAAATACTTTTTTAAGAATATCTGTTATGCGGGCAGCCGGATCTTTCCGAATCTTTTGCTCCTCAAGTCCGATATGATAAAATAAACCGTCGAGGGTTTTTTGTGTTACGTAAGAGGTAAGGTCAGTATTAACCGGGTTACTGCTAAATCGATTATACGCTGTAAAAACATCTTTCCAATACTTAGTCGCACTGGTATATTCAAGAGACTTTGACACGATTGGGGTGAACGCAGATACAAGTTGAGCAGTAGTTTTTTGCTTCAGGTAATCAGTAGCTGCAAAATTACCTCCTCTCAAAATTCCAAAAGCATCCTGTATTGTCATTTCTTTTATGGCATTTATAAAAATGTTACCTACATATTTTGATGCATCTTCCGCGGAACGGTTCATAGATAGTATCGCCTTGTCAACAATACTTCCCAGCCCAACATCCCGCAAAGTCTTTTCAACTTTTTGTGCTTCTGGCGGCATTGCAATTCTTATGATGTCGTCCCCAAAAAAGCCATTAAGTAAACCCAAATGATAGGTGGAAGAATCTGTTCCCACCTTGAGCGCTTCCTTTAAACCTTGTATTACATCTGCATTGGTAAGATTTCCGCTACCCACAGAACCTAAAATAGTTTTAGCCGTATCACAACCTGTGAACAGGGAAATCACTAAACCCAATATTGCAAGCCTTCTTATTTTCATTTTAAAAGTTTTGTTCAATCTTTCAACTAAGATGCCAAAAGAAAAATTTTTATAAAAATTTGTAAAAACCGAACCCGCTATTTTATAAATCACATGCGGCAGGTATTAAGAAAATAACACAAACACCCGGCTATTAAAACGATAACCTTTAGGTTTTATTCTCTATTACTTCATTCGAAGGAGGTACTTCAGCCGTCGTTACATCATCTTCATGAAGTAAATCATGCATGCAATGAACTCTTAAATGATCATACAAAGAGTGTTTATCAACAAACATTGAAACAAGGCTTGCAACAAGCCCCGCAATCATCAAATGGAAAATAACGTTATGGCGGTCGGTCATTTCAAGTACAAGAATTGCCGAAGTAAAAGGAGTGCGTGTTACGCCGGTTAAGAAACCGACCATACCACATAAAATGAGGAGGTTAGCATTATTTGCTGATACCTCCAGCCAGCCCGCAATAAGCGACCCGATACCTGCCCCTGCGCCCAGCGATGGAGCGAATATGCCACCGGCAGCACCTGTTGTAAAACTTAATATTGTTCCAATTATCCGGTAAATAGCCGTATACCATTCAACATTTTTTTCGGTGCTAAACAGAGTTGTCGTCATTATTTCTTTACCTGAACCCAGGATACGTGGATCGAAAAAGTAGGCAATTGAAGCGATTATTAAGGCGCAGCTCAAAACATAAAAAAGATGCTGGTATTTAAACTTAAATGTATTTTTCCAGCGAAAAATTATTAGGATAATTTTCGACATGCAGCTTCCCAGCAAACCGGCGATAATTGCGACAAGAATTAAAGAGAAGAAAATATATTTTGATAGGTTAGTAACATCCGGATAACCTAAATATAAATACGGCCCCAATAAACCCTGTGCAGTTAAACCGGCAACAATTACCGCGGTGAATAATGCAGTTTTGAAATAACTGATGTGCGTTTTGGTGAGTTCTTCAACTGCAAACACAATACCGCCCAGCGGAGTATTAAAAGCAGCAGCAAGGCCTGCGGCTGCACCAGTCATGATCATGTTGCGCTTTGAAATTTTTGGCCACCACGAGGGAAGCCATTCATTAATCTTCCTGAATACGGTTCCTGCAATTTGTATCGTTGGGCCTTCCTTTCCAATAAGGCCGCCACCCAGTATCATAAGAAAACTTGAAGTAATTTTTACTATAAAAACTCTAATACTTAATAACCTCGTAACTTTTTGATCATCGCGGGGATTAGCCAGCTCAATGGCCGCCATAACCTGGGGAATACCGCTTCCTCTTGCATAAGTAGCAAACCTTGTGACAACCCACCATGCGGCAACAAAGCATACGGGTGTAAGAATAAATATTTTCCATAGGCTATAATGAATAATAGAATGAGTAATGTCTTCCAAAAAAGCAAAAATGCGGGAATAAAAAACGGCTATTAAACCCGTTATTAAAGAAGCGACCCAGAAGGGGATTGCCTGTAAAAGATTTTGTTTGAATTTTTCATTTCTTATCCTGTCAAATGTTCGTTTTAATATTTTTCTTATAGAATTCGCTGGCATTAATTTTTTTCTTTCCAATTACATGTTTAATAAATAATGGAGCAAATTTACGTGACAACAACGACAATCAATTCTGTAAAACCAATTCTAATAAAACTTTGATCTTATCTTCATTTATTTTTTATAAATCCGTTTTTTGAAAACAAAATTTTTTATGCGGGGTAAATCTTTTTTTAAAAGCATTTTAATCTTATTAAATATCGGGGTAATTGTCTCTTACATTATTACGTGCTGTTCACCATTTATAAATACGGGTGAAGATTGGTTCCTGGCGTTTCCCGGACTCGTTTTTCCTTTAATATTTTTTGCGCTTGTGTTCTTTATTATTCTGTGGGCTTGTTTAAGATCGAAATGGTGGTGGATATCATTAATAATTTTAATAATAGGATTTCAGCAAATTATGTCTTCGTTTGGTTTTAATTTACCAAAGAAATTTTCGTACGAAAAAGAACAAGGCATATTGCGGGTTTTACAATGGAATGTATCAAACTGGGATGAAAGCAATAATAAGAATGGCAAGAGCTACCGGCCGAAAATGATGGATTTAATTAAAGAGCAAAACGCGGATGTGTTGTGTTTCGAGGAGTTTTTTGAATCAAAAGATACGACCCATTATAAGCCTAATATTTCGACTATTGCAAAAATGGGATTCACGTCCCATTATTTTATTCCATCAAAGAAATACGGTGATAAACTCTTTTCCGGCATCGCTATCTTTTCAAAATATCCCATAATTGATTCAGCCAATTTTAGCTTTAATGAAAATGATTTAGGAGAACATCTTCTGTATGCAGATATAAAAGTATCCGATAAAATTTTCAGAATATTCGCAACGCATTTGCAATCGGTTCATTTCAATCCAAGCGATTATCAAAGTCTCCATAAATTAAAACGTGCCGAAGAAACGAACTTTAGGGAGTCCCGTACAATTGTTTCAAAACTAAAAAAGGGATACGAATCCCGGTATAAACAAGCTGGGCTGGTAAGCAATAAAATAAAAGAAAGCCCCTATCCTGCTCTTATATGTGGAGATTTTAATGACGTGCCTAATTCAAGTACTTATTTTAAAATAAAAGGAAATCTCCAGGATGCATTTCTGCAAAAAGGCTTTTTTCTCGGCAGGACTTTCCGCTTCATTTCTCCTACGTTAAGAATTGATTATATACTCGCCGATAAAAAATTTACCGTAACTCAATTTCAGAGATTAAAAGTTCCTTATTCCGACCACTATCCCGTGGAAGCCGATTTGCAATATTAAGAACCCGGATACATGCTCTGATTTATTTCTTCACGCAAATCATTTCAAATCCAGATTAATGAAAAAGCGCCTTATAAAAATAAAGCGCTTAATACTAACTATTACTTGATTAAAATGGCGGATCAGCAGGAGTATTTGGATTGTTATCTCTCTCCCTGAAGGGATAAGGGAAAAAATTTCTCTTCCTTTCGGAAACCGGCCGATCAAATCTTCTCATATCTTCTAATTTTAATCCTGACATAAAAAGTTCGATACTTCTTTGGCGATATATTTCATCCAGTATATCCGTTTGTGTGAGCGGACCTGCATAAGGTGGCTCATCAGCCCCAATGCCAAATGGATCATCCGCCGGAGTTTTGGTAATTACTTTATTCAATTCTATTACCGAATTTGCAAGATCGGGCGTCGTCATTCTTGCGTATGCCTCAGCTTTTATTAATGTAATTTCTCCCGGTAAATAATACGGCCATGGAGATGTTGACGTCCCTCCAAAACCGCCAACTCTATACCTTGGAGCTATAGTGGTATTGATCGTTGTATAAAATTGAACCCTCTTATCTGTAAGGCTGGGGCGTTGACCAACTGGTAAACCAAATGTAGAATCAATGGGTTGAAACACATTATTGGTTGATGTGGCGGTTTCATAAATTGGATTGATGCTTACCGCGTCAAAATTCATAGTACTCTTAACGGAAAGGTCGACCATATTGGCTGCTGCCAGGGCATCGGCATAATTTCCTGCAAATAAAGAATATCTCGCTTTTAAAGCATACAAAGTATTTATGATGTCGGTGCCGGGTGGAATATTCCCTGCAAAAGACGCACTGATGGGTGTCGATTGTATGGCAGACAATGCCTGGTTAATTACACCGACAGCTCTTGTAAAACCGGTGATACGATCTGAGAATGTAACATCTGAACCAACAGTATCGGGAACTTTTTCCCAAAACATTGCAAGGCTGCCTAAAGACATTGCCTTAAAAATTGATGCATATCCTATTAGCCCGCTGGCATAACCCTGGTCGGGTAAGGATCCGGCCGCGTTAATAATTCTGTCGGCATCAAAACTAATCTTGCTGGCATTGGACCAGATATTTGCGATGATCGTATTGGTACCATCAACACTAGGGCCGCCGGTATTTAACTGGGCTTCGGAAGTATTACCGGTATTCAAAATGATCAATTCATTCGTAACAAATCCGTTCGCCGTTACAATATTATAAACAGAACCCGCTCTTGATAACGAGTATGTTCTCTGTAAGCCGATCGCAGCGGCAGTCAAACCCCTGGCAGATGAAAATACTTCATCATCCGGTGCCGCATTGGGATTACTGTAATCCTTTTTACAACTGCTTACATTCACGAACAGTGCAAATATGCCAAGAACAACAATTGCTTTATTTATTAAGATTTTCATACTTTTTGTTTTAGATTTAGAATTTAGCCTGGAGTGTAAAACTGAAAGTCCTGGGTATCGGCACTGAACCAAAATCAATTCCCCTTAGTAAAGTACTTTGGCCCGCTGCATTCACTTCGGGATCATAGCCATTATAATTATCCCAACTTATGAGATTCCTCCCGCTTAATGATGCAGTAATATCCCTGACGCCTTTAATACTTCCCAAGCTGTAACTAAGAGAAACTTCTCTCAATTTTACGAAGGAACCATCATCAATTCTCCATTGTTCTATACCATAAATTCCAATAATATACCCGCGGGGTACCTGGCCCAGGTCCTCCTGCTCAGCAACCTTTCCATTACCTACTCCCTGCCGTGTTCTGAAGTCAGCATTGAAAACATCTACACCCTGAACGGCATCGAGCTGCACACGCAACCCCCATTTCTTATAAGAAAATTCATTCACGAGAGTGGCAGTGTAATCAGGATTGGGATCACCAATAACTTTTCTAAGAACAGAACCGGTTCCTGCTACAGAGCCATCTTTATCCAATGTATATTGGGTAGGACTTACCTGGGTTCCTCTTGCTGTGACAGGTATTCCTGCTGCATTCAATAATTTGTTTCCGTCTGCATCAGTGGCGAAGAAAGTTCCATAAAAGACTCCGATTGGTTCTCCCTGCAGAATTGCGACAGGTGCACCGCCGTTAGTGCTGAAAAGGGTTAATGCAGTTCCGATATTAGTTGCTTTATTCCTGTTATGATTAAAAATTCCATTTATATTCCATTTGAAATTTTTAGTTGAGACAGGAGTACCGCCTAATACAATTTCAAAGCCTTTATTCTCCAAAGAACCCAGGTTGCTAAGGAAACTACTAAAGCCCGTGGTTGGTGCAATAACCCTGTTGATCAATAAATCGTTTACTTTTTTATTGTAAACATTTAAGGTAAAGTTTAGCCTGTTGTTAAAGAAAGACATATCTGTTCCGAATTCAATTTCTTTTTGGCGCTCGGGCTTTATATTTGAATTTGCCAATACGCTACTACCCGTTAAAGCAGATTTGCCAACAAATGTTGATGATGAATAAGTATTGAACCGGGCATAAGGTCCTATGCCGGTTAAGTTTCCACTTTCGCCATAAGCAACCCTGAATTTTAATACATCCCACCAGTTAGAAACGCCGAGGCGATTCCAATAATCTGCAGAAGATAAAACATAGCTTCCGCTTGCTTTTGTGTATACCTGGTTGCGTTGGTTTTCACCAAACACTGATGAACCATCCAGCCTTACAGCGCCAGTGACAAAGAGCTGATTGTTGAACTTGAAATTTTGTTGAATAAAAGCTCCGGAAACCGATAGTTCGCTCCTGTCATCAACACCGGGAAGAACCGTTGCAGCGGCAGTAACCGTTTCTACGAATGGCGCCAGGCCTCTACCCTGGAAAAGACTGTAATTGTTCTTTTCATATTGTTGCGAAAATCCTATTTGTGTTGTCGATGCAAGTGTAGATGTTATATCCGCGGTGTATGTAGCATTTACATCATGATTAATCGCAAAAAATGTGTTGGTGGCAGTACTGGCATATCCATTACGTGCAGGATCAAGTGTAATACCGCCTCCGTAAAAACCATCTCCAACATTATAGGCATAGGGAGGTATCAACGTTGTACCTAATTGTGAATAATTGTCAATCCCGAGATTATAATCCACGCTTAAGTTTTTGAGAATTTTTAATTTCAGGCCCGCATTTGCTAATACCCTGCTGGTAACTTCTTTTTGTTTGACATCTTCGATAATTGACACCGGGTTGGTACGGCCTCGTTCACCTACGGCTTTTATATTGCCGTTGGCATCCCTTTCAAAAATGTCATGAAAATTACCAATAATGGTGACTGAATTCATCGGGGAAAAGAAAGAGTTACCGTCGGGTTTTTCATTTGCCGCACTATTAATGTAATTAAGACCCATATTAAAACTGAGCCATTTATTTAATGTTTGATCAACATTTACCCTGAAACTATAGCGTTGAAAATCGGTATTTTTTATTATACCCTGGTTAAAAAAATACGATGCTGATGCGTAGTACTTTGTTTTGTCTGTACCACCTGAAACAGAAACGTTGTCATCAGTTCCTACCGCCGTTCTAAAAATATAATCCTGGTAATCATACCTTGTTACAGGTGTCGTATTAGTTAAGGAGGGAGTAAGTATATCTTGCGTCTGAACATCAGGAGATCCTCCAAATTTTATAGGGGACTGGTTTACATCGAGCTTCTTTCTCAATTTGCTAAGCATCACATTTGTAGTGAAGCTTACCAATGGTGCACCGCTTTTTCCTCTCTTTGTAAAGATCTGAACCACTCCTGCATTTGCCCGGCTTCCATAAATAGCAGCGGCTGCAGCTCCATTCAAAACTTCTATATGATCTATATCAGCAGGATTGATATCTACCAGCCTGTTCTGCCCGATATTCCCTACAAAATTATTTCCATCGTAATTTCCTGAAGTATTTGTTACGCGGTTTGTTGCATTGTTTACTATTACACCATCTATTATATACAATGGCTCAGAAGAACTGGAGATAGAACTAATACCACGTAATCGTACAGAAACGCCACCTGCAGGGTCCCCTGAATTTTGTATAATTTGAGCTCCGGCCGTTTTACCCTGTAAAGCAGCCAGTACGTTTCCAGTGGCGCCTTTCGTCAATTCGTCACCTTTTACCGTACTGATATAACTACCGAGTTGCTTTCTTGTAGTTCCCAGTGAAGTGCCTGTTACGATAACTTCGTCCAGTCCTAAAACATCACTTCCTAATTGAATATTGGCAGTATAATTTTGACCATTTCCAACATTGACAATTTGTTCTGCAGTTTTTAGCCCAACTCCTGAAAATCGCAAAGTATAATTGCCGGGTTTTAAAGGAGCTGTTAAGGTAAAATCTCCATTGGCATCGGTTGCAGTACCATAAGTGGTATTTTTAATTGTAACAGAAGCTGCGGAAACTCCTTCCCCGTTTGCCCCTGTAACTTTCCCTGTAATGTTGACCTGGGCAAAACCAAAAGCCATAAACAGGTTCATCATTAAAAATATACCGAGCTTTTTAAAAGTACCTGCCCATCTGTAAGTATTGATTTTCATGTTGCAGTTTTTGTTGTGAATATATATTGGTTAAATAATTTCAATCCCTGACATTGCATAGGAAGTCAATATTTCATTATCAGGCTTTAATTCAGTTATAAGAGTATCTATATCCTTTACATTACAAACTTTTAAACGCCTCGTGGTATTTATTTTTTCTGAAATAGTTAAAGCAACAACTTTGGAAGAAGATTCTATCATTGCCTGTTTTAACTGTACAATATCCCAGTCGCTGTCAGTAATTCCATTTTCTATGTCAATTGCATTTATGCCCAAAAATGCCAGGTCCGCCTTAATTTCCTTAATTTTTGAAATGGCTGCGCCGCCTACCGTAATTTGTGAATTTTTTGAAAGACGATCACCTATTATTATGACCTCAATATTTGGATGATGCATGTATTCAAAAGCCGCAGGCAAACTGCCCGTGAAAAAAGTAGCACGGAGATCTTCAGGTAATGCACGGGCTAATTCAATAATGGTAGTGCCGCCTGTCGTAAGAACAAACATTCCATCCTTTATTAGCGAAATCGCTTTTTGGGCAATAATCTTTTTATTCTCGAGAGAGTAAATATTTTTATACTGAAAAGAATTATGAAATGATTTTGATAAGGCGCCTCCATGCACTTTTATGATCTTCTTCATGTCGGCCAGCTCATTCAAATCCCTTCGTATTGTATCCTCTGACACATTTATCTCCTGGCTAAGATCGCTGGAAAGTATTTTATTATGAAGGTTCACCTGGTGAATAATAAATGCCTGTCGTTCTTTTTTAAGCATCGTAAAGCAGCAAATTTTCCGTATAAAAGTAAAACAAAATTTAATATAGGCAGTAAAACGCAACATTTTTTTTTAAACCTGCATTTATCAGGTCTTAAACCTGCATTTAGTTGCACGAGATTTTTAATCATGAAAAATGTTCAAACTATGATTGTCGAATTGCCATTCCATTTTTGGTTTCCTGTAATGTCCTACTTTTATAGCATCAACTTGCCTTTTCTGCCACTCATAAAAAATGTAAAAACCAGCTATCGTAATAGATTAGTTTTATTACCTAAAAAATATATTTATGCAAAGCAAAATTTACCTGTTCGTTTTGTTGTTATGCTGTATGCTTACAACGACCGCTCAAAATCTCACCGTTCCTCCCAATGGAGGAAATAAAAAAGCAGTGGTGAGTGAAAGAATTGGTATTACAGATGTAACCATCCATTATGACCGCCCCGGCGTAAAAGGACGGGAAGGCAAAATATGGAACAACCTTGTTCATACCGGGTTTGCTGATCAGGGTTTTGGCACAAGTAAAGCAGCTCCGTGGAGGGCCGGCGCAAATGAAAATACTACCATAGCCTTTAGCACAGATGTATTGGTTGAAGGAAAACCTTTGCAGTCTGGTACTTATGGCTTTTTTGTAGCAATGGGTAACGGAGATGCAACTTTAATCTTTAGCAAGAATTCAACATCGTGGGGATCTTTTTTTTATGATGAAAAAGAAGATGCGCTTAGGGTAACTGGGAAAACTGAACCGCTCAACGAAAGCGTAGAATGGTTGAAATATGAATTTATGAACGAAACAGATAGCAGCGCAGTTATCGCATTAATGTGGGAAAAATTAAAAATTCCTTTTAAAGTTGAAATAGATTATCCTAAAACTCAACTCGCATTATTTAGAAATGAATTAAAATCTGATAAAGGATTTACTCCTGATTCATGGGTGCAGGCGGCACAATTTGCTGCTTCGAATAACGACCTGGAAGATGCATTACAATGGAGTGATTATTCTATTAATGGTGTTTTTGTAGGACAGAAGAATTTCAAAACATTAAGTACAAAGGCAATGATTTTGCAAAAGCAAGGTAAAACCGCAGAAGCGGATGCAGTAATGAGAGAAGCAATGCCGTTGGGAACAATGATTGAGCTTCATCAATATGGCCGGCAGTTAATTGCAAATAAAAAACCTAAAGAAGCATTCGATGTATTTAAATTAAATGCACAAAAAAATCCCAATGTATTTACTACTGATGTTGGATTAGCCCGGGGTTATTCCGCTAATGGCGATTATAAAAACGCATTAAAATATGCAAAGCTGGCACAGCCCCTTGCGCCTGATAAAGGGAATAAGGAAGCAGTTAGCAAGATGATAGATACGCTCAATGCGGGAAAGGATATAAATTAATTTGGTGTAATGTCCTGGAATAAACCGGCAACTTATTTCAGGACATTACACTTTTTTTAATGCTTATCTTTTTTTCTTCTCAAAACTTTTTGTAGTGTTTCTACTGCCGCAAGCACGGCTTCCTCAAAGCTCTCTGCTTCTTTTTTTACAAAATCATCATAACCGGGAACAATAAGCCTTATCTCACACACTTTATTATTTTGTATCTTGATATCATTGGCAACAAGCTTTACCTCGGCACTGAGTATGTTTTCATTAAGGTGAAACAGCTTTCCCACTTTTTCGTTTATGAATTCTTTAAGTTGATCGCTTGCTTTAAAATGCAAAGATTGTAAGTTGATTTTCATTGTTAGAAATTTAAGTTTATTTGATCAGTCGACAAGCTACATGGAGGTTCCTAATAGCTTTTACAATAATATAATTATTAAAATTGATAATTTCTATTTTATAGATTTTTTATAGAATTTATGAATATCCCCGAGGGAAGTTATGTATATACTTCTACCATGAGTACCAATCACAATTTCCTTTGCATTTTTTTGTATAACAATATCATGAACAGGAACCGAAGGAAGATTGCCAGCTACCATAAAAGTCTTACCACGGTTGAAAGATGCATATAAACCATTATCACTTCCAAGATATAAAATGTCCTCGTATTCCGGATCTTCACGAATTACATTCAGGGGTTCCGGTGGCAGGTCACTGCCTAACGCATTCCATGTTTTACCGTAGTTCTCACTCACATACAACCATGGTGTGAAATTATCGTTGCGGTAGCCATTGAGTGTCACATACACTCTTCCTTCTTTAAAAGCAGACGCAGTTAGCCGGCTTACATATAGATCCTTTGGCAGATTATTACTGACTAACGCCCACGTGTAGCCGCCATCCATGGTTAACTGGATATTTCCATCATCTGTGCCTGCATAAATAAGTCCGAATCTTAAAGGAGACTCGCTTAAGGTCACAATAGTTCCATAAGGAACATCGCCTCCTTTCTTACCTTTAGTAAGATCTTTACTCAATGGCTCCATTGCTTCGCCTTTATTCATACTCCTGTAAAAAATGTCCGTACCCATATATAAAATATCCTGGTTAAAACTGCTTAATAAAATCGGGGTCTGCCAGTTATAACGAAGTTTTTCTGCTTCAAGATCGGGCATAGGATGTATTCGCTTTTCTTCCTTTCCATCAATATTTTTTCTTTGGTATTCGCCGAACTGTGAACCTAAGTAAATAGTTTTATTATCGCGGGTATCCACCTGTACCTGCATGCCATCTCCGCCTCCGATAGCCTCCCAATCATCCGTCGGCTCTTCCTCCTCTTCCACGCTTTCAACCAGGCCCTCAGCGATTTTATTTTTTGACGAACCGAACCATACACCATTATCCTGTATGCCGCCATATACATTATAAGGCGTTGCATCATCAACGGCTATGGCGTAAAACTGTGCAACAGCCGGTGTATTGGCCTTAAACCAATGTTTTCCGTTATCATAGGTTAGGTTACAGCCACCGTCATTTCCCGCTATCCAGTTGCTGTCACGTAATGGATTTATCCATACGCCATGCCAGTCTCCATGGGTATTGGCTTTGTCTACCCCCGTAAATGTCTTGCCTCCATCGTTACTCAGCATCAGGCTAAAACCGTTTATGACTATTTTGCTTTCATCTACAGGAGACACAGAAATTTTTCCGAAATAATATCCATAGGTATTGTAAAGGTCAAGCCCTTTCGTATTTACTTTCTTCCAGTTCTGCCCTGCATTATCGCTCCTGTAAACCTCGCAGCCAATAACAGGAGTGTTAAACATTTCAGAGTTAGCATCTGATAAATAATCGTAAAGGGATGAAGGTTTTAATTTGTCGCTTCGTACAAGTGCCTTTACTGTGGAATCATTGTATTTTTTTGGAAAATCATTTTTAATAAAAAAAGAATCAAGCTTCTTGCTATCAAGAGATAGAAATTTTTCCTTTGATATATTTTTAAAATCATCGGATACATATTTTGAGGAATCCCCTTTTTTTGTTGCAGTATCCGGCCGGTGATTTTGATTATCAAGAGTTGCGTATAGTACACCAGGATTCTTTGGATATACAGCTATGCCAATTCTTCCTGTTCCATTATCCTGCGGGAAACCGGAATTACCACCGGTTATTTTTTTCCAGGTTTCACCGGCATCTGTACTTTGATAGATAGCCGAAGTATTCCCGCTTTCCACAAAGTTCCACGCACGTCGCTCACGGTGCCACATACACGCAAATATTTCATCCGGGTTTTTTGGATTGATATCCATATCAATAGCACCCGTATTATCATCA
>JBBSPK010000078.1:0-14107 GCA_038258875.1 Chitinophagales bacterium | reverse complement strand
GAGATTCTGCTGAATCAAAAAAAGGCTCGCCCAGCCCAACTGGCAGATCTGTAACCCTGCATTCCACAACGCCCCCCACGGAATCTTTTTCATCAATAGCTTTTTGCAAACCTTTTTCAATATCCGGTTCCCCTCCTACTTCAGCTATATGCGCTCTAATACTTATTTTTTTTTCTTGCGAAGAAGATTTGTTTATTGATGCAATTATTTTTTTGGCAACTACACCGGCCGCCACAACCGCCACCGTTAGCCTTCCGCTAAAATGGCCGCCTCCACGATAATCTTCAAACCCTCCAAATTTTTCATGCGCTACAAAATCTGCATGGCCCGGCCGTGGAATTGCTTTTTGCTTTTCATAGTCACCGCTTCTTGTATTGCTGTTCTTAAATAAAATTGTAATTGGGGCGCCGCTAGAGGTATCGTTAAATACCCCACTTATAAAGTGCGGCAAATCATGTTCTTTGCGTGGAGTTGTGCCTTTTGCACCCGGCTTTCTCCTTTCAAGGTCTTCGGTAAAATCTTCTGCGGGCATTGCGATCCCGGGAGGACAACCGTCAATACTTACGCCGACAAAGTCACCGTGTGATTCCCCGAAAATGTGTATTCTTAATATTCTGCCAAATGAATTCATTTTTATGTGTATGTACAAAGTACGATGTGTGATGTACGATGTATAATATGTATTGTAAAATATTTTTAAACAAAAAAATTCTTATCGTTTAAGACCCGTCTCTTAATCCTTTTTCAATTTTATATTGCTAATAAAGTTCAACATTCCCAAAGTTCAAATGCCTCAATTGACAAATATAGTACATCGTACATCACACATCGCACGTCACACATTCAGTCAATACCCGTATTCTCTCAAATGTATTTCGTTATCCCTCCACTTCGGCCGCACTTTTACAAACAATTCGAGAAATACTTTACGTCCAATAAATTCTTCAATATCTCTTCTTGCCTGTGTACCTAATTCTTTTATCATCTTACCTCCTTGGCCCAATACAATTCCTTTTTGCGTTTCTCTCTGCAATATTACATCTGCAGAAATTTTAGTGAGCGTTGCTTTCTCCTTAAATTCCTGCACGAGCACCGTCGCATGATAGGGAATTTCATCCTGGTAGAGATAAAATATTTTCTCTCTTATTATTTCACCTACAAAAAATTTCATCGGGAGATCACTCAGGTTGTCATCCTGGTAAAATGGTTCACCTTCCGGTAGCAGGGAAATTATTATCTCCAGCAGTTCCTTTATTCCCGCTTTTTTCAGGGCCGAAACAATTACAATTTGTTTACAATATTTTTTACCAGAAAAAAAATCTTTGGCTTTTTCAATCAGTTCCTTATCTGCAACATCAGCTTTATTGAGAACAATTATCGCCGGCACTTCAAGATACAGGGATGAAAATATGGTATCGGCTTCATTAAGATCATCTTTTATATCCACAATCAATAAGGCCACATCTGCGTCTTCAAGACTTCCTTTTACAGCCTGCATCATTTTTTCATGCAGTTTATATTTTGGTTCAATAATTCCGGGAGTATCAGAAAATATTATTTGGTAATTTTTATCGGTTAATATTCCTTTGATACGATGCCGCGTCGTTTGAACTTTCGGGGAAACAATGGCAAGCTTTTCTCCCATCAAGGCATTCAACAAAGTACTTTTGCCGGCATTGGGTTTGCCAAAAATATTTACGAAACCTGATTTCATATTTGTCGCAAAATTAATCTATTGCATAGTAAAGCAAGATCCAAAAATGTCACAGGTCAAATAATGTTTTTATATGCGGGATATTCCAAAATGGCATGTATTCATGCCATCCAAAAAAGAACGAAAAAAATATATGAATAAATGGGGCTGACAAAAAAGCCAGCAATAAATAAAGCATAATTTTTCTTGCGTCCATTTTCAACAAGACTGGTGGCAATAATACATTCATCAACATGGGTACGGGATAATAAATCCACCATGGAAGTCCCCAGTTGGCTCCATACTTTCCAAACAGCATACCCCCTATCACTATTATTACAGAAAGTAAAATAATGAGACCCTTTCGTTGTGAAAATTCTTTCCTTCCAACAACAATCCTTATTACCAAAAAGAAAAGGAGAAAAGATGCAAGGACCATTATTATAACATGCCAGCCTGCATTCATACTTTGTTGCATTTATTATATTTCTATGTGCAGTTTTATTATAAGTGTGAGCGCTAATAAAGATATGAATGCCAAAATTACTGCAGGTCTAAAATCCTTGTTAGATAAAGATTCTTTTTTTCTTTTGATAAAACCTGGTAGTATAAGAATTTCGATAAAGGGAAGAAACAAAAGAAACCCATATCCGTAAAAAGTTGTCGGGTGATATAGCTTGTCAAGTGCCTGCCTTATTATCCCAAAGAAAATATAATCCGAAATTATTGCAACTGATGTGAAAATGACTGCAATAATTATGGCTGCTTTGATTATTTTTTTTCCGGAAAATTTTATCAGGCACTGAAATACGCCGAAGCCCCATAATACCGGGGATACAGTGAGCATAAGTGTCATTCCTAACCATTCATTTATACTCCACGGGAACCATAATACCAGGTTTGAAATCCAGTATAATGCCATTGCAACAACGATTATATACCAAATCCATTTTTTCATTTGGAGATTTTTAAGTCAGTGCATAGTCTGCATCAGAAATTCAAAAAAACTATTTCTAAAATATAAACAAATCTCTCGAATTATTTTTGGGGCACACAAACTTCAGGCAAGTTTCAGCATTATTTTTTCATGCCTTAGTTTTTTAAAAGGTCAGCCATTTTATTCAAAGGGCCTTTTTTACTAACTAAGGGGAATCCTGTGCCGTTAAATGACGACCATTTCAATGATTTCTCTTGAAGTTCATTCAAAGACTACGACACGCCGTTGGCAAAGTCACTATTTTATTCACGGAAAACGAAAAGAAATTAGCGTTGATAAAGCATCAACGATTTAAAAAAGTAGAACTAAGTCTACAAGGTTTACCTGTTTAAATTCCTGCCGGACAAAAGTCCCTCAGTTGTTTATTAATTTAGTGGAAACAGGTGGAATCAACAGAGAGAAATAAATAAATCCGGATTTGCCAACTTTACCAGGACTTACTTACATGCTCTGGCAAATAAAAAACCGCATCATAGTTATGACGCGGCTTTGTTGCGAAGGGAGGGTTCGAACCTCCGACCTTCGGGTTATGAGCCCGACGAGCTACCGCTGCTCTACTTCGCGATTTAGAGGTGCAAATGTAACCCGTTACTTATTTGAAACCAAATTTTAATACATTAGCAAATGCAAAATTTATCTTATAATCTGAAGTACAAATATTTTTACCTTTTATTTGGTGTTTTTTTATGCGCCTGTGGCCATAAAATAAAAGAAACAAAAGATTCAGTCTATTCACGCCACCTGCAAAAACATATCGATTTAACTATCTTAAGCACACCTGTTCCTGACGATAAAAATTCATTTAACCTCCTTCTTTTAAATGATGGACAGGATATTGAGCAGCTCCGTGTAAAAAAAATTGTTGACAGCCTTTATAAAAAGAAATTAATCCAGCCACTGGTTGTTGTTGCCATAAACGCTATTGACAGGATGCAGGAGTATGGTGTTGCCGGATATCCTGATTACCAGAAGAACGGGGCATCTGCAGAAAAATATGCCGCATTTGTAGATGATGAATTGTATCCTTTTATTAAAAAAATGACAGGGGTAAGAAAATTCAAGTCAATAACAATCGCGGGATATTCTCTTGGCGGCCTTTCAGCTTTTGATATTGCCTGGGATCATGCAGACAGAATTGATAAAGTTGGCGTATTCTCCGGGTCTTTTTGGTACAGGGATAAAGACGCCGCTGATCCCTCTTATTCTGATGATAAAGACCGGCTCATCATTAATAAAATAAGGTCATCACGAAAGAGGCCGCACTTAAAATATTGGTTTTATGCAGGAGCAAATGAAGAAACAGCCGATAGGGATAAAGATGGAATTATCGATGTGATTGACGATACAAAAGACCTTATGGCGTTAATCAGAAAGAAAAATGTATGTCCTCCCGGTGATATTAATTATACAGAAGTACAAACCGGCAAGCATGATTATGAATCACGGAGCAATATTCTTCCGCAATTTTTAATATGGGCAGATGGAAATTAAAAAAAAAATATTTTAATAAATAAGGCCACATCGCTGCAGCCTTATTATTTTTATCCATACCCATTTATGAAAAAATTGTGTTGTTAATAGTCATCTTCAGGAAAGCGTGTACGCTCTACGCCGTTCATTTCATAAACATTGCCGGGATCATCAGAAAATTCAACTTTCATGTGAATGCTGTCAGCAACATTACCCGTACGGGAATGACCGGCTTTTTGTAATATTTTTCCGTCAGTAAGGTCAACGGTAATGTTATAATATTCATTTTGAGCCGCGGTTGTAGAAAACGTAAGGGCGTTATAATCCACGGGGGTTTTGAATTTAACTCCCCAACCATTTTGATAGTCATCGATCCAGATATTGTTATCATTGGCAGATGTGTTGTAGGTCGCAAGCCTGAAATGGCCTATACCGTAAACATCTTCTGTACCATCCAAATCTAAAGTTACCCACCACTCATTAGCTACTTTTACCGCAGCTGTTGCCCCCGGATCTTTCACCTTCTGACAGGAATTAAGGAAGGGAATTGCTGATACTATTGTTATTATTAGAAATAATTTTTTCATATTTTTTTGAATTAAAATTTTGAATTATTGTTTTTGCCATCTCCGGGTTCTTATGAGTGGCCCCTGGTCAAGAAGATCAAGTTCCCATGTAATCAGCCCGTTAACATAACTGCCAGGCATTGTTGTTTCAATTCCTCCAAATCCTGTTGGTTGAGTAGGAATTGTTACAGACAGTCCATCTGTGCTAAAAAAATAAACCGGGATGGTTGTGGCGCCGTTCCAGCAATTCGTAGTATAATATACGCCGGGGGCCACTTTGGATATTTGAGCAATTCCTGTGCTTGCGCTAACCGCATCGTAAGTACCGGATAAATCAACGCCCGGCTTTTCAGCCTCAGGGATTACTACAACAATCCTGCTTCCTGAAGCACTGTACCCGTCTGAATTTACAGCGCTGTAATTCAACGTGTATAAGCCGACAACATCGGCATTTACACTTCCAGAAGCTGTTACCGGTACTGACTGGCCTCCTGCTTCTGCAGTAGCGCCGGGATCTGTAAACGTACCGCCTTGTACTACCGACATTACAGGGTCTCCTGCGAGTGTAAATATTGCATAATAAGTAATCCTGGATATGCCTACATTTTTATCATTACTTATAATGGGATCTTTTTCACAGGAAGTAACCATGGTGATTAAGGCGATTAGTATAAAAGCAAATCTTTTTTTCATTTCAATTTTTTTAGTTTTATAAAATTATAAGCCCCACCAAACAGGTGTTGTAATTGGTACCTGGGCCGGCGTATTTGGATTTGTGGATATTTCAGCATCCGGGAATACCAGCCTTTTTGGATACTGCCCCGGGGGCAATACGGAACTTTTTGAAACTACAAACTGACCGGGCACATAGGATGGATCGGTTGAATAAACAGGGCTGCTCTTAGGAAAACCTGTTCTGCTCCTCTCAAACCAGCCTTCTATAAAGTGAACCCCGTATGCAAAGGATATCCATTTTTGAACTATGATAGCTTCTATATTCTCATTTAATGTACCCGACGGATATTCGTAGGCCCCACCCGGCCCAACAAAGGAAGTTCCATCTTCTCCCAATGCCGAGAATGCAGCTAAAACTCCATTGTTGTATAATTGCTTAGCGTCTGTTCCATCAAAGTAACGCTCTCTTGCCTCTGCCTGTAAAAAATAGGACTCAGCAGCTGAAAGAAACACTACAGGGTCGGTTGCCGCCTCCCTGAATACGGTAGAAGCCAGTGCTTCAGGAGAGGTGTTTAAAAAATCTCCCTGATCCAATGCAATCGGGCTTGCTGCGAAAAAGTCGGCCACCCTGGAGTCACCATTCTCCAGCAGAAAACTTGTAAAAGTTTTGCTCGCTACAAGGTTTCCAGCCGTATTTAACTGGCGTATGTTTTGCTCAAATAAAGGATTAGACTGACTGGCTGCATCAATAAAGCCGGTAACCTTTGCATCCACTTGCAAAAACTCAGCATTTCTTGCGTATAGAGCCTCAATCCCTGCCCGTGCTTCTGCCGGTTTTGAATTGATCATCCTGAGGTACAATTTCAATTCAAGCGTATTGGCAAATTGTTTCCATTTCGCTATATCACCCCCAAAAAGAAGATCAACGTTTCCCTCATTTGTAGCCCGCAGGTCAATAACTGTTCTTGCAGAAAAATCTTTATTTAATGCTGAATCCAGTTTGGAAAGAAGCGATACATAAATAGAATAACCATCATCAAATTTCGGAGTAATATTGTTAGCTCCTTGTAAGGCTTCAGAATAAGGAATTTGATCATAAATGTCTACTAATAGTCCTGTTGCATAAGCTTTCATTACATTACTCATCAGGAAAAAATTCCAATCTTCTGATTCCCTGGATTTATCAATTACAAATTGCAGATTTTTTAAGCCGTAAGAAAAAATGGTAGTATACTGGGCATTATAATCAGTTGTTTTTAAATCGTACTGATCAATATTTTTATATTGCCCGGAGGCGGCCGCCTGTGTAACGTATTCGCCTAAAATGCCGCCGAGCAATGCAAGGTCGCCACCTTCAACACCGGCAACTCCCATTACAGCCACTGGAAAAACAATTTTTGGAGTACCTACTTCCAGCCCTGGATTATTCGGGTCGTGATTGATGTCGAACGTCTTTTTGCATCCTGCGCCTGCAATAAGTATGCATATAAACAGCGCGGTTGTAATTTTTTTATTTTTAATTAAATTCATTTTAATAAAAATTTAGTTTTTTAAAAATTTGCTTTTAATGCAACACCGAATTGTTTGGAAACAGGTGCCGTTTCAAATTCTCCTAATTGGCTTGTCAGATCATTACCAAAATTTGAAGCCTCCGGATCCATATATAAGTTAGATTGTGGCGTCCATAGCAATAAATTCCTTGCATAAATCGTAAGAGATAAATTGCGGATTTTAAGTTTGGATGAAAGGTTCTCACTTAACAGGTATGATATAGAAACATCTCTCAATTTCAAAAATGAGCGATCCAATATATCATTTTGATAGGCTAATGCAGGGTTTCCACTTTCAGGCCAGTAATCCTGCATGTTATTTTCAGTTATAGGAGTTGTATTTTCAGCGTAAACAGGTTTGCCTGAACCATCTACCCCGGTCTGCACTACAGAATTAGGAAGAATAAAAGGGCGGCGCTCATTATAAATTGTTGGAACGGCACCCCCCGTGAACAACAACTGCTCCGCAGTTTTACTATAAAAAACACCTCCTTTTCTGTAATCCAGTGAAAAGTTAACCTGCCATTCTTTATATCTTAAAGTGTTGGAAAAACCCATAGAGTAATCATTTTCAGCGTTACCATAGTATATCCTGTTAGTGCCTGGAACCGGTTTGCCCGTCGCGGCGCTCACGATTATTTTTCCATCTTCGGTCATTTGCGGGCCAAAAGCGTATATGCCTGTGGCGGTTTCACCCGGCACTGCATCCAATTCTACACCACCGATGATTTGGAAAATGGAGACTTTTGTAAGACCTTGAGTCAGGCGCTCTACTTTGTTTTTGTTTTTAGTATAATTATAATTAAAAGACCACGTTACATTCCGGGAAACTACTGGTTTCGCATCAAAAGAAATTTCTATGCCTTTATTGCTAACAAGGCCGAGATTATCTGTTAAAAAATTATACCCGGAACCTGGAGAAAGAGGTACATTAACGATCTGGCCTTCGGTTCTTTTATTGTATATCGCTGCGTCTATTCCGATTCGTCCATTTAAGAATCTTGCTTCTATTCCAAATTCAGCTTCTGTTGTAATTACAGGCTTCAAGTTGGCATTGGCGATTGTATTTTGAATCCTGAACGAGCTTATGCCATTAAAAGGAAATGTAATAAAGCCGAAGGGTATAGGTATGGCTCCTGCAATCAGCACAGGATAAATGCTGTATGGCGGAGGTGCGCTCCCGGTTTGTCCATAACCCGCTCTGAATTTCAGGTAGGAAATCGGCGAATTTTTTAAATTAAAGGTATTTGACGCTACCCATGACAAGTTACCACCGGGATAAAAGAAGTGGTTGTTATCAATTGGTAAAGTTGAAGTCCAGTCATTGCGGGCGTTGCCCGTTAAGTACAATTGGTTTTTAAACCCTAAGGTCGCCTGCGCATACAAACCAAAAAGCCTTTGGTGTGAGAGTGCGTCGCCGGTTGTGGGTTGTTTTGTGGAATTTGCAAGATTATAAAAACCTGGAATCAGCAAATCTGTTATCGCCCCAAAAGTTGTTTTAAGGTCTGTCTGGGTATAATTGGCACCGGCAAGAGCGTCCAAACTAAAACTATTGCTGAGGTCTTTTTTATAATTCAAAATAAAATCGCCATTAATATTGCCCACATAAGAACTTGTTTCTGTAACAGAACCTACGTCCGCCTTCCTGGATTGTCCTTCAGTATTGCCACCACCCGTCCAACTCCCGGGTTTGGGCGCATTTACAGCATTGTAAGAAAAGCCGCGGGTATTTTCAACATCGGCCCCCACCCTCAACTGCGCAGAAAATGACTGGGTGAATTTGTAACCCAGGTCCATATTTCCAAAAAACCTGTCGGACGTTAGCGTGTTTTTATTATTATGCAATCCATAATATGGATTTTCCGCATAGGGCGTGAAGTAGCCGTCTACATCAAAAAACTTATTTTTGTAATCCCGGAAATCGGATATTGGAATATCAACCGGTATTTGTAACAAGTCCTGGAATATTGTTGAACCCGAGGTGCTTCCCTGTCCTGTAGATGGCTGGTTCACTTTCCTGTTTACATAATTAAACGAGCTATTTACTGTGAGTTTATTAAACTTGCTGTTTGTCCTAAGTGACACAGTATTTCGACCCAGGTAGTCAGAGTTAGTTGGAATTACTCCGTCGCTCTGCACGTTGCCATAAGAAAAATAAAACCTGGTAATATCATTTCCGCCGGAAATTCCAATCGTATTATTTATTTCCAGCCCGGTATTATAAAAGTCGCGGATATTGTTATTAATGAATGAAAAAGGTTTTATTAACTGCGAATTATCAATGATAGCCCCCCAAGGCCTGTCTTTTCCATCAAGCCTTGGCCCCCAGTTTCCATTTTCCCCTAATACAAAAGTTGAGTTCCAGCCTTGACCAAATTTATTTTGCATTGTGGGTAGCTTACCTACTTTGCTAAAATTTACTGAGCCGGCGTAGTCAATACTTATTTTACCTGCTTTCCCTCTTTTGGTTGTAATCATGACAGCGCCATTTTGTGCGGCAGAGCCATAAAGGGAAGATGCAGCGGTGCCTTTAAGAATGGTTATGCTTTCAATATCATTGGGATTAATGTCATTGGCGCTATTACCAAAATCGTTTACAGAGGTGAGACCTATTGTCCCGAGGCCCGCAGCAACACTGTTAGAACCGGAACCAGACCTTGCATTTACCAAGGGGACGCCATCTATCACATACAGCGGTTGGTTGCTGCCACCTGAAATATTTCCATACCCTCTCAAAATTATTTTCGTTGAGGAGCCGGGGCCGCCGGTGCTTGATATCTCAGCTCCCGCTAATTTGCCTGCCAAACCGTCGAAGGCATTTACGTTGGCTGTGCGGTTTATGGCTTCGCTGTTAAAAGTAGTGGTTGAATAACCAACTTTTGCCTTTTTGCTTGTTTGCCCTAATGCAGTAACAACCACTTCTTCCATCACATTTGCTTGTGGCTTTAAAGCAATAGAAAAGTTAGTTTGATTGCCAACCCTAACCTCACTTTTACCAAAATTTGCAGCGGTAATTACCAATACATCGCCGGGCTTCACATTGAGCGAAAATTCGCCCGATGAATTGGCAGGTATGCCTTTTGATGTCCCTTTTATGATAACGGAGGCCCCTATGATGGGATCACCTTTATCATCAATGACTTTACCGGTTATAAGCCGGCTTTGAGCAAATACCATACCTCCGCATAGCATTAGCATTATAAATAACGTTAGAATTCTTTTCATGAGATTTTTTTAAGTTTTGATATTAAATTTTCCATTGTGAAGTAACCAGAAGGCAACAATATTTGTTAATGCGTGCCGAAAGACGAGGAGTTAATTACTGAAGCATGAAATTTTTATGCCGGAGCCCGTATATTTTTTTCTGAAGTAAATTAGGTTTTGGTTCTTTTTAAAAATAAGAATCTTGCAATATTGAGAAAGTGATGCACTCAACAATTAAAAAATAGAACAGCTTGAATTTTCACGCGGCATTCCCTGATTGAGCAGCTGTAATAAATCTATCTGGGCTTAAGTAAGGCTCTAATAACCTTTTTGTAGTGAAAGGTCTGAACCGCTTAATTACATTTAATTCTTTATGGTGGTAAACTTCTACGTAGAAAGAATCAATTTGGTACAGCCAACTGATTTTCTTAGAGATAACTCAACCATTTTTTTTCAGGATGCGAAAATTTGTACCGGCGATAAAATCTGCAAAGGAAATAAAGTATTACAACCACAATTAACCATCCTGTATAGACACCTGAAAGGGTGTATGTGTTGAACCCGCCACCAATCTTTGCAATCCCCATAATTAGAAATAAATGAATCAAGTAGTAGAACATCGGAACCTGTCCAATTTCAATCACGGGTGAAAATATTTTCGGTATTTTTTTATCTGTTGCAAAGAGAAGAAGTAGTGCAGGAGAAATCGTCATTAATATATAGAGCAGTGAAGTTGGGTACTTGGTGGTTTTGATGAACGAAAGAGCGGAGTAAATAAAATTTCTTTGTACTGTCCAGGGTTGGGGGTCGCCAAAAAAATTTGAGAAGCGCAGCAAGATGAATATTATTAAACCTGCAATGCCAGCGTTATATAAAATCTTTCTTCGCCTTAGCGCATCAAATGTATTTGAAAATATTTTCCCGAAACCCCAACCTGATAAAACGATGCCGAAATAAGGGAGCAACGGATAGAGAACAAAAACAGAAATTGAATCAGTAAGTTTAAAACCGGCGGATACATGAAGCAATATCCAAACTTTTCCTGCGAATGTTGATGGGTCTGCTTTGATTCCGTCTAACAAATTATGCCCCAGGACGATTGTTAACCCGATAATGAATAAAATTTTATAGCTTAAATACCGTGCCGCGAATGCAAGAAAAATCATGCTTACGCCAATTGCCCAAATAACCAATAAGTCAATTTCCGGGGTTGAAAAATTTCCGTTCCACGCAAACCGGAAAACTGTGAGTTCAAGAATAATAAGAAAGATGCCTCTCGAAATAAGAAACCTGAATGTCTCCCGTTTACCTTTTTTTTCCGCAATTAAAAATGCAGAGATGCCCACAAGAAAAATAAATACAGTCGCACAAAAATGAGTTACCCAACGGGTAAAAAATAATGCCGGCGTGGTGGTTAATAAATTTTCGGGGTTGTGTAAAGGAACATCGGCATGAAAGAAAAAACGAACATGGTCAAGCGCCATTAGTATCATCACAATTCCTCTTAGTAAATCAAGTGATTGAAAGCGGTTAATAGTTTTATATAGTGTCATAATTAGTTTGAGACGGTAAAAATTTCGCAATTAAAAACATTTTCAAAACCAAGATGCTGATAGAACGAATGAGCATACGAGTTGGTTGAAACCTGCAATGTTATAAGTGGCGCATTATTTTTTACTGCATCACTCACTATCTGTTTCATTATTGCAGTGCTAATCCCCTGCTTTCTGCTTTCGGTTAAAGTGGTTACTGCGTAAATTCCTGTTATGCAGTTGTGGTTTATGCACAAACAAACGCCCAGAGGCTTTTCATTTTCATAAGCGATGTAAAAACCTTGATTACTGTCATTAAAATTATCCATATTCTGTTGCCGCATCCATGGATACCATTCATTAAAATCATCTTCCGTTTCACAAAATCCTTTTGCCTGTATCAAACTGAAATCTTCCATGTGCGAAACTGTGCCTGCTTTTTTTACGAGAAGCCTGTTATTCGTTTTCCAGTTGTTTTTATGCTTTGGCAGATGCATGTAAGTAAGGCACCCGTTTTTTTTCCAAAGCACTTTTGTTTTTTCTCCAGGGATAATCCAGTCGGGCAAATACATCTTAAACATTGGGTTAATTACTTCAATGCTCTCTGATAAAAGCGGAAATGCAATGTTAAAGGCTGATTTATCGCTGTGTATTAATTCGATGTGCTCTAACGATTCTCTTTCGCCCCGATGTTTAGAAAGAAAATGAATGTGATGTTCCAGCAGATTTTTTTTATTCATGCTTGTTGGCCAGTCAGTTTATGAAATGTATGCTAACGGAACCACTTATTACTGCAAAAAAAATAAGCCGGTAAATACTCTGCTTAATAAATCTTGCTATTTCCAAAAAAAGAAGGAGAACAACCTGCTATCCGGCTGAATGCAAGAGAAAAATTTTCCAAACTATTAAACCCGGTGCTGAAAGCGGCCTGGGTTGATGATACACCTGTAATTAATAGCGATTTTGCATTTTCAATTCTTACTTTTAGAAGATAATTGTAGGGAGTATAACCCGTATGTTGACGAAATAATCTGGAAAAATGAAAAGGGCTAACGAAGGCAGCTGATGCAATGTCTGCAATTCTCAAATCATCATAGTAATAAGCATGAATGAAATCTTTTGACAGGTCAAGCTGCTTTATAATGTGTGGGTTGGCTTTTGTTTTATTGGAAGAATGCATATCACCATAAGCGACTGAGTTTAAAATATCAGCCAATAATTGTTCCTTAAGCATTTCATTGTTACTGAATCCTATTGAATAAAATTTACGAAGCAGCATTTCTGTTTCTATCGTTCTTGTGATAACAGAAACTTGTTTTTTATTTTCAGAAAGCCGGCTAATTACTTCACTGCCAGGGTTAAAAAATTGTATGCAAAGAGTTACATCTTTGTTGAACACTTTATATTTTGATACTTTAAATGCTGTTTCACCTTTTTCAAAAAGGATGTCATTGGTGCTAAGCTGGAAATATTTACTGCCGACTGAATAATCGAAACACGAAACTAAGGGAAATGAAATGGCGGGGCAGGCATTATAATCATTTTCAGAATATGCAAAATCATACTCAGCAGTAATGATTGTTGCTGCTATTTGTTTTGAGTGGTATGATGTTTCAAATTTTACCATTGCTGTTGTTACTAGCGTTCGGTATTTAGCAGGGCAGGGCATACATTGAACGTCCTGCCCTGTACAAATATCCAATTGCAAATATTTTTTTTGAAGTCATGAACTACGGCTGAAAATTGAACCTCGGGCCAGAGTCCGCAAACTGTGCCAAACCCGTCCATATTGTGTCCATCAAAAAGAGCATCAGCCGGGGAAACAGATACTGGCGAAACAGCATTTTTTACCCGAAAAAAAAACCTTTTACAAACTACGTTTTTCAAGCTGTTCATTAAAATTTTGTTGTCTTATGTAGTGATATACTAATAGATAAAGGTTGTATCAGGAAAAAAAATATTTTTTTGTGACGTAAGCTAATGACGTAAGCAGCTAATTCAGATTAACTTCCTTCAGCATTTCTTCAAATGGCTTTGTAACATTATTTATGATAATTAAATAAGTTTTATCAGGTAAAAAAACGGAATGCATGAAGTCAGCGCTGCTATCGGGAATCCAATCTTTCAATTCAATAAAATTATTTTTTATCAGTTCTATGCTTTGTGAATTGTTTTTTGAAATCACAATCATTTTGGTTACCGGGTGCTTCTTAATTTCTTCGATCGTATATAAACTAATTTCGTCTCTCTTTTCTGCTATACTTCTATAAGGAAAGTTTTGAGAAATGATTTTGTAATCTGAAGAATTATCACAAATGATAAATCGTTCTCCCATTAAATTGTGCAGGTCATATATCCACCCGGGAAATTTTTCTTCATAGAGTTTAATATAGGTATCAATAAATGTCTTGTCTATTTGT
>JBBSPK010000077.1:0-14180 GCA_038258875.1 Chitinophagales bacterium | reverse complement strand
GCAGGCTTCTTATTTTTTCAATGATATCATCATAGGTTTCGCCGCTAATATCTTTTCCCGACAATCTGGCGAGGACTACATATCCCGCAATTGATTGTAACTCGTCATCGCTTAGTTTATCGCTGTTTCTTATTGCTTGCATATCCTCTTCATAAGTAGTAGGGCTATAGTGGCGATGGAGGGGATTATTGCAGGAACAAAATATTAAAATAAATAACAGTAATCTTAAGTTTACGACTTGTTTATTCATTTAAATAAATACTTCTGATTTTTTGGTTTTATAATCGTCTTTCATAAGGGAAAAATAATAATAATATTTTTGCCGTATTAATAGAATTTAGTATGAAAATTGAAGTTGGCTCAAAAGCACCTGGTTTTAGTTTATATAATTCCGACAAAGAAAAAGTATCACTTAGTGATTATAAAGATAAAAATGTTGTGCTATTATTTTTTCCTCTTGCGTTTACAAGTGTGTGCACCAGGGAACTCTGTAATGTGAGGGATAATATCGGCGTTTATAATAATAGCACCGCAACCGTGTTGGCTATCTCTGTAGATTCACCACAAACTCTTAAAAAGTTTAAGGAAGACCAAAACCTCAATTTCATGCTCCTGAGCGACTTTAATAAAACTGTCTCCGGCGAATATGGATGTCTCTATGAAACGTTTTCACTTGGTATGAAAGGGGTAAGTAAGCGAAGCGCATTTGTGATTGACACAAATGGTATCATACAATATGCCGAAGTATTGGAAAATGCAGGCGAAGAACCTGATTACCAAGCTATTGAAAGTTGCCTTGCCACCCTTAACTAACCGTTTATAAATCTTATTATTTCAAATGTTAGTCGTTTTCAGCGGTGCAATACAATTTAATACGAACAAGTTGCGTTAATAAATTGCGGATCGTTCCGATATAAGTTTGTTATTATTAAACGCGGGAATTTTGATCCTATCCAAAAAGTTGTAATTTTAAGACACATTTATATATATTGAAAAGAATTTTTTACATACTTCTTCTTATTGCTGGTTTTCATTTTAGCAGCGCTGCCCAGGTGAAGTCAACCTTTATCAGTGACAACGAAGTGAGAAGCGTCAAATTCTATCCAAACCCTGCCGTAAGCTTCATTAATTTCGAATTTCAAACAAACTCCTATAAATCTTACAACCTTCTGATTTTTAATTTCATCGGGAAAAAAGTAATTGAACTTAAGCCCGCTGCAGAAAAAATAACTGTTCCTTTAACGGATTTTTACCGCGGTGTGTATATTTTCCAGCTTCGTGATGCTAAAGGCAACATAGTTGAATCAGGCAAATTCCAGGTGGTAAAGTAATTTCAGCCCCAATCTCCTCTCTATAATTTCAATTTTACAAAATCTACGGGATCAAAAATGGAAGGGTCGATTTCAATATTTCCTTTCAGGTCGTGGTATTTCTCCACCTGTGCCAACTTACCATTTATGAAAAAATGTACCAGTGTTTCAGTATATCCTCCTTCTAATGGCACATGTTTTTCAAAATATGCTTCTTCTTTATTACCGTTTTCATACTTAATCATTCTCACGGGGCTAAAGTTCTCCCTTTCAATCCAAAGTTGATTTACTGAATCCTCACCTTTACCTGCACCAATCACATATACACCCGTTCCTTCCCAGGAATCTTCGTGAAATTTATCCAAATCATAACCGTATGATTTCATTTTAACAATTACGGTATCATAAGGATAGAAATACATCCCACCTAGTAAAAACAATAAATCATTTTCACCAGGCCTTGCGCCGGCTCTTGTTCCATTCCTGAAAAAATAAGAAGAATCATTTTTGTAAATAACGGCATTACCACTATCAGGATTTCCAAAATCAATGCGAAAGTCTATTGGGAATTTAATATGCTCGTACCATGTTTCTGAACGCTTCAAGCTATCATTACGATAAATTTCTGTCGTTTGATTAAACGAGAATGTCTTATACCATTTGCCCGCAAAACGTTTATGCATTTTTTCAAGCACTTCTCTACTGCCAGGTGGAGAAATCATAGACGCGGCAATAATTAGTATTGAAAAACCAATAAGTATACTTTTCACAATAAAATTTTTTGCAAATAAAAGTAGATATAAAGTTAGCATTGTATAGCTCAATTCCGTTTAAGGCATCGAATAAGGATGAACGGTTGTTACCAGGGAATGATTATACCGCGAGCTAATTCTCTGGTGTGGGTTTATCTCCCTCGTCCATTACAAGGTTTGCGCCACCATCACGCAAAATTTCTTCCATATTTCTGTCGTTATCAATAATGCCCTTTTCTTCAAGCATTCTCATGTCCTTTGCATCCCTCAAAAATTCAGAAGCGAATATGAATTCATTTAGCCTGTCGTGTTTATTAAAAATAATTTCTTTATTGTTGCCTTCCCATTCCTTTTTACCAAGATAGAGATATAAGATATTCTCACCTATCTCCATTACACTATTCATGTCATGGGTGTTGATTACTGTTGTAATGTTGTTTTCTTTTGTAATATCACGAATGAGCAAATCAATCACCATTGAAGTTTGTGGATCAAGCCCGGAGTTAGGCTCATCGCAAAACAAGTATTTAGGCTTCAGGACAATTGCACGTGCAATACCCACTCTTTTTTTCATACCACCACTTATTTCGGCCGGAAATTTTCTATTCGTGTCTTTGAGATTTACCCTGTCAAGAACGAAGTTTACCCTTTCAATTTTTTTTGCATGATTCCAGTTGGTAAACATATCCAGCGGGAATTTTACATTTTGCTCAACCGTCATGCTGTCAAAAAGAGCTGACCCCTGGAAAAGCATGCCGATTTGTTGCCGCAATTCTTTACGATCTTCTTCGTGCATGATGGTTAAACTTTTGCCGTCAAATATTATTTCACCGCCATCCACTTCAAACAGACCGACCATACATTTTTGCAAGACAGTCTTTCCACTGCCACTTGTGCCGATTATAAGATTGGTTTTACCGGTCTCCATAACAGCACTCACATCTTTGAGAATCTCCTTGTCACCAAAACTCTTGCTTACGTTTTTTATTTCTATCATAAAAGCGGGTTGATGATTAAAGAGTAATCAAAATTATTTATAGATTATTTTACGACGTGAATTATTTTGGGTGCCACCTGATTAGTGTTTTTTTTAGCTGTCACAGTAAAAAAGAGGCCAGTATATAATCAGCAAATAAAATAAGAATACAACTTGAGATTACGGAGGTAGTACTTGCCTTGCCAATTTCCAGAGCGCCACCTTTTACATGATATCCATAAAAGGACGAAACGCTGCTTATTATAAATGCAAATGTATAAGCCTTTGCCAGGGCAAACCATACATTTTTTGGAACAAAACTTTGAATCAGCCCTTTATCATAAGAATCAGTAGATAAAATTCCTCCTAAACTTACAGCCAATCTGCCTCCATAAATTCCCAATACCATAGCCAAAATAACAAGTATGGGTATTGTGATAAGTGCCCCTAAAATTTTAGGCGCAATCAAATATGATTTTGTATTTATTCCCATAATTTCAAGTGCATCAATTTGTTCACTCACCCTCATATTGCCCAATTCCCCGGCAATCTTACTGCCAACAACCCCTGCAAGCACTATACAAACCAGCGTGGGCGCAAACTCCAGTATTACCGTATCACGCACAATTATGGCAATAGTATCTTTTGGAAATAACGGATTCGTGAGCTGGTAAGCGGTTTGAACAGCACTTACCGCACCCATAAAAATTGAAATAACAGCAACAATACCCACTGAACCCATCCCAATTTCTACAGATTGGTGCATCAATTCTTTCCAGTACATTTTAAAATTCTCTGGCTTGGTGAACATGCCTTTTATCATGAGGATATAGGCGCCCAGTGTGGAAAATATTTTCATGCTTGCTTTTTATTTTATCCCGCCTTCACTTCAGGAGCTGTACCCCTTTTAAACTTTTTCCATTTACGTTGGGGCAATTCTTCCTGGTCTTTTTTATTGCTGCATTTTATTTGAGCATCAATAACTGCTATCAAAACCATATTAAATATACTGCGAACCGGGCTACCCAGTTGCAGGATGTGAACCGGTTTATTAAGACCCAATAAAATCGGGCCTATCGCATCTGAGCCCCCAACTTCCTGTAACAGGTTATAAGCCACATTGCCTGCAGCAAGGTTAGGGAATATAAGAACATTCACATCTTTATTTACCAGCTCGCTAAAAGGATAATTGTCCTTCAAAATTTCTTTATTAAACGCGACGTTTGCCTGAATTTCCCCATCAATAGTTAATGACGGCTCTTTTTGTTTTACAATTTCCCTGGCTTGCGCAACCAGCCTTGCTTCAGGAGAGTTGCTGCTTCCAAAATTAGAATAGCTTACCATAGCAACGCAAGGAGTGATACCAAAATTTCTCACTTCTTTGGCTACCATTAAAGTTATGTCCGCAAGTTCCTCGGCAGTAGGGTTGAAATTTACAGTTGTATCGGCAAGAAATAACGGGCCTTTTTTGGTCATCATAATATACATACCGGCTACCTTTTTTGACCCTTCTTCAAGGCCAATAACCTGTAATGCAGGCCGAATTGTATCAGGATAATTCCTTGAAAGCCCTGATATCATTGCATCAGCTTCCCCTGTTTCCACCATCATACATCCAAAATACAGGCGATCTTTCATTATTTTTTTTGCCTCATATGAATTAAAACCTTTTCGCTGGCGTTTGGCGAAAAATAATTCGCTGTATAGTGCTCTCTTTTCCTGGGCTTCGTCACTTTTTGGATCGATTACAGGAATACCTTCAAGGTCAATACCATTTTCTAATGCAATCTTTTCAATATTTTTTGGATCACCTAACAGTATAGGGTAAGCGAAACCTTCATCCTGCACAAGTTGCGCCGTCTTTAGTACTTTCTGATTTTCGGCTTCGGCAAAAACTACTTTCTTAGGATTCTTCCTTGCTTTATTTCCTATTATTCTGAATAGCTGGTTATCAATGCCCAGCCTTTCATTTAACATGTTTATATAGCCATCCCAATCAACAATCGGTTCTCTTGCAACCCCACTGTCCATTGCCGCCTTAGCCACTGCGGGCGCTACTGTTGAAAGTAGGCGGTTATCCAGCGGTTTAGGAATTATATAATTTGCTCCAAAAACAATACTTTTTTCATTGTATGCCATTATAACAAGATCAGGAACAACTGATTTGGCAAGTTCCGCCAAAGCTTTTACCGCTGCAAGTTTCATTGCTTCATTAATCTGTGTCGCCCTCACGTCAAGGGCACCGCGAAAAATGTACGGAAACCCAAGAACATTATTTACCTGGTTAGGAAAATCGCTTCTGCCAGTGGCCATGATAATATCTCTTCTTGCAGCTATGGCTTTATCATAAGCAATTTCCGGATCCGGATTGGCCATTGCGAAAACAATTGGATTCTTTGGCATGCTTTTCACCATCTCTGTAGTAAGAATATTTCCTACGCTCAACCCAATAAAAACATCGGCTTCTTTCATTGCATCCTCAAGGGTTAATGTGGTATCTTTTGTAGTTGCAAAGCGTCTTTTTATTTCATCAAGTCCCTGCCTTTCCGCATGAATAACACCCGACCTGTCAAACAAAATAAAATTTGAAGCCTTAGCGCCCAAAGCTTCATAAAGTTGTATGCAAGCCATGGCCGCTGCTCCGGCACCATTTACAACGAACTTTACTTTGTCTATTTTTTTTCGCTGTATTTCAAGAGCGTTTAACAAGGCTGCAGAGCTGATGATTGCTGTACCATGCTGATCATCATGCATGACCGGTATTTGTAATCTTTCCTTAAGTTTCTTTTCTATGTAAAAACACTCAGGGGCTTTTATATCTTCCAGGTTAATACCACCAAAGGTGGGCTCAAGCGCTGCAACGATTTCAACAAATTTTTCAGGATCTTTCTCATTGATCTCAATATCAAACACATCAATGTCAGCAAATATTTTAAATAACACTCCTTTACCCTCCATTACGGGCTTACTTGCTTCAGGGCCAATATCACCAAGGCCTAAAACTGCGGTGCCATTGCTGATAACACCCACAAGATTTCCCTTCGCTGTGTATTTATAAACATTTTCGGGGTTCTCATTTATTTCAAGACACGGCACAGCCACCCCAGGTGAGTAGGCAAGCGAAAGGTCTCTTTGTGTCTTTGTAGCTTTTGTAGGAATTACTTCTATTTTGCCGGGTCTTCCTTTAAAATGATAATCGAGTGCCTCCTGCTTCCGAAGATTTTTTTGCATATTTTATTTTAAAGCCTGTAGCGAAAAAAGCTTGTTTTCAAATTGATTACAGGTAAAGATACTTAATGTAGTTAATTCATGTAGTTGATGCAGATGCTGCCAGCCAGGCCATAATACCCATGCCGTTTTCAATAGCAGCTTCATCAATATTAAAGGTGGATGTATGTACACCTGAAGTAATATTTTTCTCCTTATTTCCTACGCCCAACCTGAAAAAGCAGGCAGGTACGTGGTGCGAATAAAATGCAAAGTCTTCTGCTCCCATACGCATCTCCGTTTCCTCCACATTTTCGGTACCGGCAAATTCTACGGCTTTGCGTTTAGCCGTAATTGTTAGTTGCTCATCATTCATCACAAAAGGATATCCCACATCAATTTGAATATCAATTTCTGCGCCACTCATCTCTGCTGTATTCCTGCATATCTTTTTTATGAGCCCGTGAGCTTTAAATCTCCATTTTTCATTCATTGCCCTGAAAGTGCCTATTAATTTTACTTCAGATGGAATTACATTGGTAGCATTTCCCCCCTGTATAGAAGTAATTGATAAAACGCTTGGATTAAAAGGATCATTCATCCTGCTTACGATTTGCTGAAGGTTTACCACGAGCTGTGATGCCGTAAGTATTGTATCTGCAGTGAGATAAGGCGCCGCTGCATGACCGCCTTTACCCTTTATCGTTATATAGATCTCATCAGCGCTTGCCATTACCATTCCACTTCGAAAACTCAACCTGCCAACGGGTAATGAAGGATTAACATGTAAGGCAAAAATTGCATCCGGTTTAGGCTCCAGCACACCTTCCTTTATCATAATGCTGGCGCCACCTGGATTTTTTTCTTCCCCAGGTTGAAAAATTAATTTCACATTGCCCGACCATTCGGCTCTTAACTCATTCAGAATTTTTGCTGCACCCAACAGGCATGTAGTATGTACATCATGCCCACATGCATGCATTACCCCTGTATTTTTTGACCGATATTCAATTTCATTCATTTCAGCTATCGGAAGGGCATCCATATCTGCACGCAAGGCAATAAGATTATCAGAATTCTTTCCTTTTATCATTCCAACAACCCCGGTTGTAGCTTTCACTTCGTAGCCTATCCCCCACCCGGATAAGCTTTGCTGGATATATTTTGACGTTTCAAATTCATTAAAACTTAACTCGGGATGGGCATGTAAATGATGACGGATGTTTATAAACTCATCAGAATATTTTGCAGCCAGTTCTTTTATTTTATCTTTTATCATCTGCTATTACAGGAATTATATTTGGTCCGATAGCTATCGGATTACACGAATTGTAATATCGAAAACAAAAAGTTATCGAGTTAAAATAATTATGTTGTGCATCAAAGTTAAAAGAGTTCGGGCAATAGGAACTCTTTTTTCATGTGAGGAGGAATTAATTCATATCGTCCGGGTTAAAATCCTTGTCCGGTTTTACCTCAATTGTTTCCGGAAGAAAATAGATAGTTGCACCGTTAAGCATTTTGCTGATTTGTTTTCTATATGGCTCTGCTTCTTCTCTTGTTTTAAAATTTCCAAATTTTATTTTAATATAAGGATTCGCAAACCACATATAAGTCTTTTGCTCGGGATATTTCTGCAAAAGATCGGCCCGGGTTTTCATCGCATATTCACGATCATTAGTATTTAAAATCATCAGGCGGTAGCCTTTGCCAACCCGTGCTTCAGCTTTTAAAATGGCGGTATTTATTTCTGCTTCTTTCCTGGCCAAAATACTGAGACGGTAATCCTGATGCACAACAATTTTATTCGTTGCAACGGTATCTGACTGGGCAAATGACTTTAGGCTGAAGAAAATTAAAATTAAAACGTATGAATACTTCATATATGCGAATGGATTTAGTCTAAACTTATTTGTTAAGCCTCGTTCAGGGTATAAGATTACAATTTAAAAAAATTAGTTGTAAGCAATGAAATGTTAATACTGCTAACCGGCACTTTCTTTTACAATTTGCACACTGCCGCTGCACCCAAGCCTTGTTGCACCTGCTTCAATTAATTCTTTTGCAAATTGAAAAGATTTTATTCCGCCACTGGCTTTAATCTGAACAGGATCGGCAAGGTGAGCCCTGATAAGTTTTACAGCGTGTATTGAGGCGCCTTTTTCGGCATAGCCCGTTGACGTTTTAACGAAATCAACTCCTGCTGCACCATAAATATCGCAACATTTAATTATCTCGTCATCAGTTAAAATCCCGCTTTCGATGATCACTTTCACAATTTTGCTTTTACTTTTTATAATTGGCAAGATTGTATTGATTTCATTGGCAATAAAATTCCAGTCTTTATTTTTTATGGCTGAAATATTTACTACCATGTCGAGTTCATCTGCGCCGTCAACAATTGCCAAAACTATTTCCGCAACTTTTGCCTCAATTGCATTGTAGCCAAAAGGAAATCCAATAACGGTTGCAACTTTCACCGGGTTATTTAAAATTTCTTTTGCTTTTTTCACAAACAAAGGAGGAACACATGCTGCTGCAAACTGGTATTGATTAGCTTCGCTACAAACTTTTTCAACATCTCCAAGGGTTGTAGTGGGCTTAAGTATTGTGTGATCTATGTATGAATTGATATGCAAATTTCTAAAATTTTATAGCCGCGATTTTTAAAAGTAAATTTTAATTTTGATAATCTACAGCAGAATCATTTTGTTCAAGCGCTTTATTTCTTTCATTAGTTTTGAAGCAATTCATTTTTACAAATGTTATAATTTCTTTTATTAAGATGGCATTTTCCATTTCTTTAACACGCGGTAAAAGCTTCCTTTTCTTCTGCTCTTTGTTTTTATTCAATGCGTCTGCTGCTCAAAAGGAAACCGGCAGTTCCTGGATAAGAATTAACCAACTTGGATATACTCCAGGTGGAATAAAAGTAGCTGTATGGGTTAGTAAGAATAATGACCTGCAAAAGGATTTTCAGTTAGTTGATTCTAAAACGTCTGCGGTTGTTTTCTCTGCTTCTGCAGGAAAAACTTTCGGGAGTTACGGTCCATTTGTTCAATCATACAGGTTACAATTTTCTTCTTTCGAAAAGCCAGGAAATTATTATTTAAAATGTGGAAATGCCATCTCACCTCAATTTAAAATCGCTGACGATGTGTATGCCGGAACTGCAGATTTCGGGCTTCGTTATATGCGCCAGCAACGTAGTGGCTTCGATCCATTTTTAAAGGATTCATGTCATACTTATGACGGCTATACGATGTATGGGCCGATGCCTGATACTACAATTATCAATGTTTCGGGCGGCTGGCACGATGCCACCGATTACCTCCAATACGTTACTACTTCTGCAAATGCAACTTATCATTTATTGGCTGCTTACCGCGATTTTCCCGGTATATTTTCTGATAAACATCTTGCCAATGGGTTGGAAGGAAGCAATGGAAAAGCGGACGTATTGGATGAAGCAGATTGGGGCATTGATTGGCTGCTCCGGATGAATCCGCGTAAAGATTGGATGTTTAACCAGATAGCCGATGACAGGGATCATCACGGCTTCCGGCTACCAGATATGGATTCCGTTGATTATGGTTTAGGACCTGGCAAAGGAAGGCCTGTCTATTTTGCAACAGGCAAACCACAAGGTTTGGGTAATTATAAAAATCATTCAACAGGTGTGGCATCTAATGCGGGAAAATTTGCAAGTGCATTTGCACTCGGCGCTATTATTTATAAAAAATCAGACTCATCATTTTCAGCACTTCTAAAAGAAAAGTCTCAAACCGCATATGAATCAGGTGTAGATAAACCGGGTGTTTGCCAAACTGCACCGAACCGTGAACCCTATTATTACGAGGAAGATAACTGGGTAGATGATATGGAACTTGCGGCTGCAGATTTATATCAACTTAGTGGGAATAAAAAATATTTCAACGAGTCTTTAAAATATAGCGCAGCAGAAAAAATAACGCCATGGTTAGGTGCAGATACAGCAAAACATTATCAATGGTACCCCTTCCACAACTTTGGTCATTATGAACTGGCAAAAGAGGCGGACAGGAAAAATAAAATTGAATTAATTAGTTATTACAAACAAGGAATTGAAAGGGTTTGGAAAAAAGCGGAAAAGAATGCATTTTACCGGGGAGTGCCGTTTATATGGTGCTCTAACAATCTTACAACATCATTCGCAATTCAGTGTTATTTGTACAGGCGATTAAGTGGCGACCAGCGATATGCTGAGCTCGAACAGGCTTGCTATGACTGGATTTTTGGGTGTAATCCCTGGGGAACAAGTATGGTTTACGGATTGCCTTCAAATGGGGACACACCAGTTGATCCTCATTCATCTTTTTCTTATTTATATCACTATCCGTTAGACGGGGGATTAGTTGACGGCCCGGTTTATGGAAGTATTTATAAAAATTTGCGTGGCCTTAAATTATTGCATAACGACACCTATGCTGAATTTCAATCTGACTATGTGGTGTATCATGATGATGCAGGAGATTACAGCACAAATGAACCTACGATGGATGGTACGGCTTCACTAATTTACCTGATGGCCGCGAAAGAACTGGAAGCTGAAAAAGCAAATTCAGGAAATTCCCCCGAAATAGTCTTTGGTGGCATTATTCGTGGAGATACAACCAGCAAAAAAATTGCACTGGTTTTTACAGGTGATGAATTTGGCGAAGGTGGAAATTATATTGCGTCTGTTTTGAAGCAACAAAATATTCATGCTTCCTTTTTTTTAACGGGAAATTTTTACAGGAATCCAAAATTTACAAGCCTTATCAAAAAAATAAAAAAAAATGGTAATTATCTTGGATCACATTCCGATAAACATTTATTGTATTGCGATTGGGAAAAGAGAGACAGCCTGCTCATAACCGAACAACGATTTAAAAACGATTTAAAAAATTCTTACATGGAGCTAAAGCGATTTGGTATTGATGAAAAAAAAGCACATTATTTTTTACCGCCTTATGAATGGTACAACGATTCGATTGCCAGATGGACAAAGCAGCTTGGAGTACAACTTGTAAATTTTTCGCCCGGAACCCGTAGCAACGCAGATTATACTTTTCCGTCAATGGGTAATAAATATGTAAACAGTGATAAAATATTTAATTCCATTCTGAGTTATGAAGAGAAATCTTCTAACGGCCTAAATGGATTTATTTTGCTGGGCCACATTGGAACAGGTCCTGAAAGGAAAGATAAGTTTTATTATCGCCTGCGTGATTTGATAAAGACCTTAAAAATACGAGGATATCAATTTGTAAGAATAGACGACTTGCTGAATTTATAAAGCGGGATCTGTGATGGCTACGTTTAATTAGAAGAAAAATTAGATCTTAATTGTTCGTATTTCGGTACAAACTCGTCATGTGATGTTGATTTTTTCAAACTATTAAAAGTTGAAATAAAATTTTGAAGATTTTTCTTATTCTCCCTTACGTCTATAACCTCATCGGCCCTCGATGCACTTTGAATAACCGCTGAACCATTGATAATTTTCAGCCTTACCTCCGCATTCCAGCAGCACAGGCCATTGTTGGTATATGCGATAAACCCTGTTTTATTAACATCGCCAAATACCCAACCCAATGAAGTTGACGCTTCAATTGCCAAAGAGAGGAATTGTTGTGCCGTCAATTTTCCAATCGGTAATTCTTCAACTTGTTTGTTTGCAAATTTCATGTATAAATAACTACACGAGCATAGATATTATTGTGGAAAAAAGAAAAAAGTTGAATTAAAAGGAAGGAATTAAAAGAGAAATATCTTCTAATATTTGAATTTTTCAATTATTTATTGAGACTATGGTTGGTAGTAAATACAAACCCGAAGCCAAGACCCGCATGGACCTGTGGGGAATTATGTCAGACAAACAATCCCCATTCGTCAGTAAATTCATCTTTTTCAAATGTATTTACCCATTGCCTGAATAGTTCTTTAAAGATTTCTATTTCGTTGCGGATTATGTCTCCGTATTCTTTTTCGACAATCCCTTCACCCATCAACAGCAACATGGAGGATTGAACGGATTGAGCACTTTTTCTAATGATGCCCGCATTTTCCATCCTGATAACATAAATCCCACCCGTCTCTGAGCTTCTTATTTTTACGGCAACCTGGAACGCATCCGCAAGTAATATTGATTGGATGCTGTCTATCCATGTATCTTCGGCCTTCTCTTCATTATTAATTTTTAAACACCCGTTAAGCATTGTCATTACAGATGACCACTGCAAATACAATTTTTTACAGGCTTCTTTTGTAGGATTAGGTTTCCAACTTTCACCTTCTTCGTCAGGATCAAGATCGTCATTCCAGTCCGGAAGATCACTAAAATTATCGTCTCTCATATCATAAAGGGAAAAACCCGAATAGTGTAGGAATCAAACAATTTTCATTCTAACTTTCCTTGCCGTGGCAATGTTTATATTTCTTTCCGCTACCGCACGGGCAAGGATCATTTCTGCCAATCTTTGGCCCAACCTTAATAGGTTCCTGTTTTACATTTTCTGAAGGATCTAGGTAATCCCCGCCTGAATGACTCAGTCGGGCAGGATTTTCCTGGGGAAGATATTCAGGGCCACCCGCACCTGCAAATTCCTCTTTGCGCTGGCGCATTTTACTCATGTCAGTTTTCCTTCTTCTTTCTTCATGAATGCGGTTGCTTTGATTCTGCTCAACAGGAATACTGCAATGGCAAAGGAAGCTCACAATGTCTTTATTTACCTGGTCATCCATTTGTTTGAATGCGTTAAATGCTTCAATCTTATAAATCACCAATGGATCTTTTTGTTCATACCCTGCAGTTTGAACACTATGTCTCAAATCGTCCATTGCCCGAAGATGTTCTTTCCACGAATCATCTATCAATGCCAATGTTATATTACGTTCAAGCGCATTCGTAAGTTCCGCACCGTTAGTTGCAATTGTTTTGTCAAGATTGGCAACAGCCTGCATAGCTTTTTTGCCGTCTGTAAAAGGCACGGCAACATTTTCAATATGTGAACCTTGTTCTTTGCGGATATTTTTTATAACCGGGAGGGTTTGCTCATTCATGGCCCGGTTCTTCTGGTTGTAATGATCTTTTGCTTCATGATACAACCGATTTGAAAGCGAATCAATATCTTCTTTATCCAATTCTTCTGCAGTTATAGAAGTATCAATTCCAAAATTCATAATCACTGCCAGCTTAAATTCTTCGTGATCACTAATCTCTTTAAAGGAAATGATGAGCCCTTCTGCAACTGAATAAAACGCATTGTCCAAATCAAGTGCAAGCCTTTCTCCAAACAATGCATGGTTACGCCTTCCGTAGATTACCGTGCGTTGTTTATTCATTACATCATCGTACTCCAGCAATCTTTTTCTTATGCCGAAATTATTTTCTTCGACTTTCTTTTGTGCCCGCTCAATACTTTTTGAAATCATGCTGTGCTGAATTACCTCACCTTCTTTATACCCCATCCTATCCATTAAAGAAGCAATTCTTTCACTGCCAAACATCCGCATGAGATCATCTTCCAGCGAAACAAAAAATTGTGAGGTTCCCGGATCGCCCTGCCTGCCAGCACGTCCACGCAACTGCCGGTCCACACGGCGGCTTTCATGTCTTTCCGTTCCCAATATGGCAAGTCCGCCTGCATCGGTAACGCCGGCCCCAAGCTTAATATCTGTACCGCGGCCCGCCATGTTTGTCGCAATCGTAACCGCACCTGTAAGTCCCGCTTCTGCCACTACCTGGGCTTCTCTTGCATGCTGCTTTGCATTTAATACATTGTGGGGTACACCTTTTTGCTTCATCATCCTGCTCAGCAATTCACTTACTTCTACTGAGGTTGTACCCACAAGGATAGGCCTGCCCTGCGAACGCATTTTTTCTACTTCTTCAATTACTGCTTTTAATTTCTC
>JBBSPK010000076.1:0-14225 GCA_038258875.1 Chitinophagales bacterium | reverse complement strand
TCCTTTCCGCACAATGCACCGATAAAAGAGTTAACCAAACGACACCGCAAATCTTTGCGAAGTATCCTGACGTAGAATCCATGAGCAGTGCTTCACCCGATGAGTTATTTTCATTAATAAAAAGCATCTCGTATCCAAATAACAAGACCAAACATCTTATTGGAATGGCAAAAAGAGTAATGGAAAATTATAACGGCCATATTCCAATGACAGTAGAGGAACTGCTTACTTTACCCGGAGTAGGCCGCAAGACAGCGAATGTAATAACCTCTGTGATTGACAACCAGCCGAACATGGCAGTAGACACGCACGTTTTCAGAGTTGCCGCACGAATAGGACTCACCTCCAATGCCACTACGCCATTCGCCGTTGAAAAACAGCTTATAAAAAATTTTCCTGAGAAATTGATACATAAAGCCCACCACTGGCTTATATTGCACGGTCGTTATATTTGTGTCGCCCGTAATCCTAAATGTAATATCTGTGGCCTAAAAACCGTTTGTAGATATTATAACAATTCTTCAAAAACAAATTATTGAAAAATTGCCTTTATTTTATTATACTTGAAGTCAATTTGCAACCTGTTCAAAACAAAACTGATCGTCTTTATGAAACTTCGACTAGGAATTTTTTTCCTCATTCTCCTGGGAGGAAATCAATTAAAAGCTCAATATTATTTTTATGATGGCAAATACTATAATAACGATATAGTATTCGAGTTTGGAGGCTCCGCAGGCGCCATGAATGCCTTTACTGACCTTGGCGGAAGAAAAGGTATAGGAAAAAAATTCGTTAAAGATTTTAATTTTAAAAACACCCAGCTTTGTGGCAGTGTGTTCTTCAGCGCTGTTTACAGAAATGAAATTGCATTAAGGATTGAGGGCACCTTTGGACAAATACATGCTTACGATAGCATCCTCAAAAGCGTGGCTGCCACAACCAACGGGCGTTATGAAAGAAATCTTAGCTTTCGCAGCTCTATAACGGAAATTGCGCTGGTGGCAGAATTTCATCCTTTCTATATTTTTGGCAATTATAACGACGACCATTATCCGCCCGCTGTATCGCCATACCTCCTGGCCGGAGTTGGCTATTTTCATTTTAATCCCCAGGCAAAACTAAACGGGAACTACATTGACCTGCAACCTTTACATACCGAAGGAGAAGGCTTTACAGAATATCCCAACGTCAAGTCGTATAGCCTCAATCAAATAAGTTTCCCGTTCGGAATTGGTGCCCGCTATGATGTTTCGGCAATTGTAAATCTACGGGCTGAAATTGTTACCCGGTTTTTAACGACAGATTATCTTGACGATGTAAGTGGTAAATATATTGAGCCTTCAGTTTTCGGGAATTATTTAACCGGAACAAAACTTACCCAGGCTATATTATTGAACGACAGGCATAAACCTGGTGCAGTTACAGCTCACCCTGACGGAATTCGGGGAAGGCCCACCAATAATGACAGCTTTATTACTTTTAATATAAAACTAGGATTAACTCTCGGAAGGGAAAGAAGATATTAAAATAACTTCTTTATTTCATCGATTAGTTCATGCTTCGTAAAGGGTATCCCCATAATTTTATGGTATCCCTTTGCATCAACTAAATATTGATCACGAACTATTTTTATAAGTTGGCCATTATTTAGTTCTGGTATTAAAATATGCTCAAAATTTTTAATAATCTCGCCGAGATTTTTTGGGAACGGACGTATATAACGGAGATGCACATGCGAAACAGAATGCCCCATAGCGAGCAAATCAACTACTGCTGATTTTATTGCGCCATAGGTACTTCCCCATCCAAGAACCAGCACTGTGCCTTTGTCTGGCCCATTGTCAAATTTTTGTTCCGGTATATAATCTGCTATTTTATCAACTTTTTCCTGGCGAAGTTTAACCATCATTTGGTGATTATCCGGTTCGTAACTTACGTTACCGGTAATATTTTGCTTTTCAAGACCGCCAACACGATGTTCAAGGCCGGCGAATCCTGGTACAGCCCAGGGCCTTACCAGTTTTTCATCCCTTAAATAAGGTTGAAAGATTTCTTCATGATGCCCAAGCTCAGTCTTAAATTTCACCTCAATCGGTAGTAAATTTTTACTCTCAGGATACTTCCATGGCTCTGCGCCATTAGCAATGTAGCCATCACTTAAAAAAATAACCGGAGTCATATGCTGCACTGAAATACGTACGGCTTCATAAATTGCATCAAAACAATCGGCTGGAGTTGATGCTGAAATTACAGGCATTGGGCACTCACCATTCCTCCCATAGAGTGCCTGGAGCAAATCGCTTTGTTCTGTCTTGGTGGGTAACCCGGTAGAAGGCCCGCCACGCTGAATATCACAAATAATTAATGGAATTTCAAGCATTACTGCAAGCCCCATCGCTTCCGCTTTTAAAGCCATGCCGGGGCCGCTTGTAGCAGTAACGCCGAGGCTTCCACCATATGAAGCTCCAATGGCAGAGGTAATTGCGGCTATTTCATCCTCGGCCTGAAAGGTTTTTACTCCAAAATTTTTGTGCCTGCTTAGTTCATGCAGAATATCGCTAGCTGGAGTTATGGGATAGGACCCTAAAAATAACTGCAAACCGCTTTTTTGCGAAGCAGCTATAAGCCCAAGGGCCAACGCCTGGTTACCCATTATGCTTCTGTAATTCCCTGCAGGCATCTTAGCTTTTTCAACCACGTATCTGCTGGTAAAAGTTTCGGTAGTATCACCGTAATTATATCCTGCCTGTAATACCTTAATGTTACTGTTAAGAATATCAGGTTTCTTCGAAAATTTTTCTTTTAAAAAGTTGATAGTGTTATCCATACTTCTATTATACATCCAATATAAAAAACCGAGCACAAACATATTTTTTGCCCTGTCCTTTTCTTTGGTCCCCATTTCAAATTCCTTCAGTGATTCCCGGGTGATTTTGGTAACATCAATCTTTATAACTTCATAGCCATCCAGGCTTCCATTTTCCAAAGGATTTACCCCTTCAGGAAAATTCGCAAGCCTGAGATTTTTCGCATCAAACCCATCAACATTTACAATTATTTTTCCTCCTTTCTTAAGGAGGCTTAGGTTGGTCTTAAGAGCAGCAGCATTCATGGCTACAAGCACATCACAAGTATCCCCCGGCGTAAAAATCCTATCACTCGAAAATCGTAACTGAAAGCCACTAACCCCGGGTAATGTTCCCTGGGGAGCTCTTATTTCGGCAGGAAAATCAGGGAATGTAGAAAGATCAAGCCCCAGCATTGCGGTATTATTGGTAAACTGTGTGCCTGTAAGCTGCATTCCGTCGCCACTATCGCCCGCAAATTTTATTACAACATCATTTAAAACCTCGTCTTTAATTTCCATTATGTTTTTATGTTCCGTATCTATCGGATTACAAATTTAAAAGTTTGCTTTTAAATTCTTCTTAATTGTTTTACATTTTTCTAATAATTACAAATCTTCACAAGATTCTTTTTTTCAAACAATATTTTACTTTACGTTACCGATTTCATCATTTTTTTGAATTCCTTCTCAAATTCTTTCAACACTGTTTTATTGAGAGAATAGATACTGCTTGTTCCATTTACAGTACTGGTTATCAACCCACAATTTTTCAATTCTTTTAGGTGCTGTGATACGGTTGACTGTGAGAGGGGCAGGAGCTCGACAACATCATTGCAATTACAATGTCCTTTTTTTGAAAGTATTTTTAAGATTGAAATCCTGGCAGGATGAGAAATGGCCTTTGCCAACATTGCAAGGTGTTGTTTCTTTTTTCCAAATTCTTCTTTTTTATGAATTCTCATTTCCGGTTTATTTTCAAAGTAGGAATTTAACCAATTAATAAAACTCCAAAAAATTCTCTTGTTAATAAAAGCATTGCGCCAGTACTTCCAAAATTATTACAACAATTAGTTTCTTTCTTTGCAGGATAGAATATGAATTTACAGATAAACGAAAAGACGCAAAACATTAAATATTTCTTCTTCAGCCAATACCTTGCTGACGGTGTTCGTATTACCCTCGAAATAATTTTACCTACGCTTGTGTGTACCCACTTTGGCAGAATGGATTTAGGAATTATTATTTCCCTAGGTGCACTTTGTGTAAGTATTAGTGATGCACCCGGCCCGGTAAAACATAAGCGCAACGGGATGCTATATACAAATATTTTTATTTTTCTCATGGCTTTGGTAACGGGTTTCGTTAACGACAATTTAATTCTCCTGGGCCTGCTAATACTATTCGCTTCATTTTTCTTTACAATATTTACAATTTATGGAAATCGGGCTGCATCCGTAGGAACGGCTGCTTTGCTTATAATGATTCTTAGGATGGCTAAGGTTATGACTCCTTTACAGGTTATAGAGGAAAGCAGTTTAATTCTAGGTGGCGGTGTATGGTATATGGTTATTGCGCTATTGTTTTACAGGCTAACTCCCTATCGTCCCGCCCAAAGATCACTTGGTGATTGCGTACACGAAACGGCAAAATTTTTACGCATCAAATCTGCATTGTATGACACTGAAACGAATCCCGATGACGAATATCAAAAGCTTGTTGCCCAGCAAATCATCGTAAACGAAAAGCAGGATGCAGTTCGTGAACTTCTATTCAAAAACAGGGAATTAGTAAAAGAATCAACCCGAACGGGCCGATTGCTGGTACTTACTTTTGTTGGCTTAGTTGACTTGTATGAACAAATAATGGCTAGCTGGTATGATTATACCTCTTTACGTCAACGATTTGCTTCGACAGGAATTTTAAGTGAAATTAAGTTGGTACTGAATGAAATCGCAGATGAATTGGATAATATCGGTTATGCTATTCAATCAAACACATCTTATAAGGAAAGATTTGATTTAATTTCTGCTTTGGAAAAAGTAAAAATTAAGATTGATGAACTAAGTGACGACGGTGGTAGCAAAATGATTCTTAAAAAAATATTGGTTAATCTCCGATCCATTGGAGAACGGGTAAATGAAATTGCAAATTATTTTAATGACGTGCCTTCGAAACGAAAAATGCGAAGCAGCAGCGATTACTCAAAATTTGTTTCTCACCAAAAAATTGACGGAACTGTATTTATAAATAATCTGACGCTGGAATCTTCTGTATTCAGGCATTCGTTACGTATGATGATAACTTGTATTGCAGGCTATTTCATTGGCAAAATGTTGCCTTATGGCCATCACAGTTACTGGATATTACTAACCATAATTATTATTCTAAAACCAGGCTTCAGCCTGACTAAGCAAAGGAATTTTGACAGGTTTACAGGAACTATCGGAGGTGGACTTATTGGTTTACTAATACTTGCGTTTATTCATGACCGTTCTGTTCTTTTCGCACTAATAGTGTTTTTCATGATTGGCACTTACACTTTCCAGCGATTGAATTATATCGTAATGGTAATATTTATTACTCCTTACATACTTATACTCTTCACTTTTTTGGGAATGGGCTTTGTAAATGTTGCCGAGGAGCGTTTACTCGATACCGGTATTGCTTCGGTGTTAGCTTTTTTGGCAAGTTATATGTTGTTTCCCCATTGGGAGTCGAAGTACCTCGACAGTTACATGGCAAGCGTACTAAAGGCAAATATCCTATATATGCACAAACTGGCAGACATTCTTTACAGCAAAAAAAATTCACTGGATTACAGTCTTGCCCGAAAAGAAGTTTTTGTAAGTACTGCCAACCTCTCGTCTGCCTTTCACAGGATGCTATCTGAGCCAAAAAGTAAACAACGTAACCGCAAAGAAATTTATGAATTTGTGGTATTAAATCATATACTTTCTTCCAATATTGCCGGTGTGATTACCGGCATTACAGGAGATGCGCAATCGTATTCAAAAGATATTATACAACTGGTAAAGCGCTCTGTATCTACCCTGGAAAAAAGTTTACAAAACCTTGATAAAAGCTACGTGCCTCAGGAATTTAAAGTAGCAATACCCGCGTCCGGCAATTTTGAGAATCCGGCAAATGATCACCTATCAGAACAACTAGATTTTATTTTTAAATTAACTGTAAAAATGGATAAGGTAACACAGGAATTATAGTTGGCTGTTCTGAATGATTTTTTACAGTCGCTATTTTATCCTGGACGGGTTCTGCACTAAAAAATCTTTCCATCCATTTAATTTTTTCTCTTGACGATTCAATAAATGTGTACTTTGGAAGTGATGGCACACCGCTACTGCGAGCGCATCCGTGGCGTCAAAATATCGTGGATTTTCTTCAAAAAAAAGTATGCGTTGCAGCATTTTCAAAACCTGAACTTTATCAGCATTTCCATTTCCTGTAATAGACTGTTTTATTTTACGTGGAGAATATTCTGTAACAGGAACGCCTGCCTGCATAGCAGCAGCAATAGCCACACCCTGTGCCCTGCCTAGTTTTAGCATGCTTTGTACATTTTTCCCAAAGAAGGGGGCTTCAATGGCGAGTTCATCAGGGAGGTGATCTCTTAACAAGTCGCAAACTTTTTCATGTATTATCCGGAGTCGTTCATAAGCGTCTTTATTGGATGAAATTTTTAATACATCCATCATAATAAAAGTAACACCGGTAGCTGTAACGGCAATAACACCGAAGCCCATTACGAGCGTGCCCGGATCAATTCCTAAAATGATTTTTGACTTTTTATGCAATTGAAGATTATTTTTGGCGTCGCACAACAATATCGTTGTAGTTTAAGAAGCGAAAAGTTACCTTGTACAAAGCTACATGATCCGTACTACCAAAAATATCAAAATAATATTCAAATATATTATTGCACCGTTGTTAGGCCTCTGGTTATTTTATTCTTTGTACAAACAAATAAACGGACAACCCAATCTTCAGCAATCAATTGATTTGATTAAAGAAGCGCCTTTGGGGCCGCTCGCCTGGAAATTCTGGATTGTAATTGTACTTGTTTTCGTAAACTGGGGATTGGAAGCAAAAAAATGGCAGGTACTTTTAAAAACAATTCAGCACATTAGTTTTTTTACTGCTTATAAATCTGTTTTAAGCGGGGTAACACTTTCTCTAAATACACCTAACCGTATAGGTGAGTATGGCGGTCGTATTTTATATGTAAGAGAAGGTAACCGAATTAAAGCCATATCATTATCAATTGCAGGGAGTATAAGCCAGCTTATAATTACCCTCGTAGTAGGTTGCGGAGGATTGGCATATCTCATTTTACAAAAGGATAATTCCGCACTTGTGATGGGACTTCCTGCTTTTTGGCTCAGGACATTATTATTTTTGTCCTGCTGTGCCTCCGTAATTTTAATTTTATTTTATTTCAGATTATCATGGCTGATTAAAATTATTGATAAAATTCCTGCGGCAGCAAAATATGTCCAGTATATAAATGTGCTTGAAGAATTTACTCCCAAATTATTGTTAAGGTTGCTTTCACTTTCCTTCTTTCGCTATCTTGTTTTCGTCATTCAGTATATATTACTGCTCCAGGTTTTACACGTAGAAATTCTATGGATAGATGGGTTCTGGATTATCAGCATTCTTTTTTTGGTACTAGCTATTGTACCATCATTTGCAATTGCAGATCTTGGAATAAGAGGAAAATTCAGCACAGAACTTTTAGGCTTTTACAGTACTAATATGCTTGGAATTATCGGAACCACCTTCGGCATCTGGTTCATTAATTTATTTATACCGGCTTTATTAGGAAGCTTGCTAATATTAAGTATTAAAATTTTAAAGACAAATAATAAAGTTTGAAAACAATTACAACTATTCTGATTTTACTTTTTGCATTTACAACTAAAGCGGGTGATGAATTTTGCGGCATAAATAATAATGCGTTCAAGGCAGGAGAAACCGTCACAATGAGAGTGTATTATACCACTTTAGGAATGTATGTAGGAGCTGGCGAAGCTGTATTTACAACCGAGCTTGAAAAATACAACGGCAAAATAGTATACCACTGCACCGGGACGGGTAGCTCATATTCCTTCTTCGACAATTTTTTTAAAGTAAGGGATAAATATGAGACCTACATAGATACTGCTACAATGTTGCCGGTTAAATTTGTACGCAATGTAGATGAAGGAGGAACTAAATTTTATAATAACGTAACCTTTAATCACAATGCGGGAACTGCCGTAAGCACGAACGGTGTATTTAAAATTACATCGTGTATCCAGGATGTAATAAGCGCTACTTACTATGCACGCAATATTAATTTCAATAAATATAAGCCTGGAGATAAAATTCCATTCGACATGTTCTTAGATGATGAAGTATATCATCTTTACCTCCGTTATGAAGGGAAAGAAACTATTAAAACGAAATATGGCAAATTCCGGGCAATAAAATTTAAACCTTTACTCATCAAGGGAACAATTTTCGAAGGCGGGGAAAAGATGAATGTGTGGGTGAGTGATGATGCAAACCATTTGTTGTTGCGGGCGGAAAGCCCTATCGCGGTAGGAACGATAAAAGTAGATATGATGGGATACCGCAATCTTCGATACCCGCTTACTTCACTAATAAGCTTCAGATAAAATTATATATCCGCCAACACGAAAATGTCTTTGCTACGTACACCCTTTTCAGTTAGCTGCAGGTTGCAACATTCAATTGCACGATCATGCTCGAAAAAAAGTATATAATTTTTTTGTTGAGCTTCTGTAAGAAAATCTTTTTTCTCTTTTAGCGTCTGCAATGGCCGTGTGTCGTAGGCCATTATATATGGCACAGGTATATGTGCTACTGATGGCAGCAGGTCTGCCATATACACAATCGTATTTCCTTTGTAATTTATTTGAGGCAGCATCATGGATTCCGTGTGGCCGCTTACAAAACGAACTTTTATGTTTTTTGAAAACGGAATGCCATCTTCTGCTTTAATAAATTTTAATTGTCCGCTTTCCTGTATAGGCAAAATATTTTCCTTCAAAAAGCTCGCCTTTTCCCTGTCATTTGGATTGGTGGCCCATTGCCAATGCTTTTCATTGCTCCAGTAAATTGCATTTTTGAAAGCTGGTAATAATTTGTCTTCCACTCTTTCAATTGAGCCGCCGCAATGGTCAAAATGAAGATGCGTTAAAAAAACATCAGTGACATCTTCTTTTGCAAATCCATATTTAGCAAGTGATTTTTCAAGCGTATTATCGCCGTTTAAAAAATAATAGCCGAAAAATTTTTCATCCTGTTTATTACCCATCCCATTATCAATAAGAATTAGTCTCTCACCATCTTCGATAAGCATGCAACGCATTGCCCAATTACACATATTATTTTCATCCGGCGGATTCAGTTTCGTCCAGATACTTTTTGGCACCACGCCAAACATAGCGCCTCCGTCAAGTTTAAAATAGCCGGTATTTATGGAATATAATTTCATGTATGATTTAAAAGCTCATCCCCATAAATTATAAAGCAATTTGCTTTTGTTTTTTGAGCGCAAAATATAAAATTACAAATCCAATAATAAAAAAGCACATGATGACAAGCACAGAATTTTTCATACTTCCGGTGAGTTCTTCGATTAAACCAAAGCTAAACATACCAATTACTATAGCAATTTTTTCAGTTACATCGTAGAAGCTAAAAAAGGAAGTCGTGTCTCTCGTCTCTGGCATCAGCTTTGAGTAAGTTGACCTGCTAAGTGATTGTATGCCGCCCATTACGAGGCCTACGACAACTGCAAGAACATAAAAATACATTTCGGCATTAGTACCCTCGTCACTTATAATTGCGATTTCATAAGCGCCTAAACAAACAAAGACCCAAATGATAATCACACATAACAGCGTTTGAAAATTACCAAACTTTTCTGAAAGCTTTGCCATGATATAGGCTCCGGCAATCGCTACAATTTGTATAATAAGAAGTGTAATAATCAATTTGCCGGTCGGCAATTTCAATTGCTTGCTTCCAAACAATGTAGCCACAAGCATAATTGTTTGAACACCCATATTATAAAAGAAAAAAGCCAGCAAAAATCTTTTTAAAATTACCAATGTTTTTAATTGATTAAATACTTTTTTTAGTTCAATAAATCCATTTGCAAACAAGTTGTTTTCGGGTCGGAATGCTGATGGAACTCCTTTCGGCATTGAGTTAAGCGTTACTTGTGCAAAGCCAAACCACCAGACCCCCACCAATAAAAAAGAAAAACGGGCTGGCATTGTAACATCATTTTGCATACCAAACCATTCGGGTTTAAAAACGAAAATAAAACACACAAGTTGTAAAATTATACTACCGATGTAACCCATTGAAAAACCTTTAGCGCTTATCCTGTCCCTATCCTTTGGAGCTGCTATTTCAGGTAAATATGAGTTATAAAATACTACACTGCTCCAAAAACCAATGCAAGCCAGGATGGTGCATAACATTGCAATCCATAAAGTATCCGTTCCTTTAAAAAAGAAAAGCATACTGCACGAAACACTACCAAGAAAACAAAAGAAACGAAGAAACTTTTTTTTGTTGCCTTTATAATCTGCAATCGAAGAAAGAACAGGAGACATGAATGCAACGATGAGGAATGCAACTGCCAAAGCATAATTATATAATGCTGTATTAATAAAATGCCTCCCCAGGAAGACTACTTCGTTATTTGAATCGTTTGCCGTTATACTTTCATAATAAGCGGGAAAAATAGTAGTAGTGATTACCAGACTGTACACTGAATTAGCCCAGTCGTACATCGCCCAGCCGTTTACAACTTTTTTAGAAGCAGTTTGCATGAATAAAATATTTGCTGAAAATAGCAAAATTTGTTTGTAAGAGCAGATAGAAATTTATTCTTCGCTCACCCCTTGCAGAGGTTATGATTTTAAATAACCGGTATAAATCATTACAAGTAAAGCAACGCCAACCAATACCCGGTATACACCCCAAACCCTGAAACCGTATTTCTTAAGCATGGAGATAAAAAATTTTATCGCAAGAAGTGCTACAAAGAAAGCAACCAAATTTCCAATGGCAAGAATTTTTACCTGGCCTGTGGTAAAACCACCGTACTCATTTGTGTATTTATAAATTTTATACACAGTGGCAGCCAGCATAGTGGGCACAGCTAAAAAAAATGAAAACTCTGCTGCAGCACTTCGTGTGAGTTTTTGTTGCATGCCACCAATGATCGATGCTGCACTTCGGCTAACCCCGGGTATCATTGCGATACATTGCCACACGCCAATAATAAAGCCCTTCGTATAGGAAACTTCTCTTTCATTATCTATTTCAGGTTTTTTAAACACATTATCGATAAACAATAGAACAATACCACCTGCCAGCATGCTGATTGCAACCGTGAGGGAACTTTCAAGCAAATCATCAATTTTTGAAGAGAACAGGAACCCCAGTATCAATGCGGGAACCACAGCCACAGCAAGCTTTACATAAAACTGCCAGCGGGAGAAATCGAAAAATTCCTTCCAGTATAAAACCACTACTGATAATATGGCACCAAGTTGTATGGCAACCGTAAATACCGTGATGAATGCATCATCACCGAGATTTAATAATTTTTCTGTTATAATCATGTGCCCGGTTGATGAAATCGGGATGAATTCGGTAATACCTTCTACTATTGCGATAATAATTGATTGAACTATGGTCATCTTTTAAAATTGATTAAAGGATGTAAGAAGCGAATAAATAAAAAAGGCGATGATATCATCGCCCGGGATTATTTATATAAACTTATTTTGGTTTCTTCATAATTGCAAAAATTTCCACTAATAACCCTGCGACTATTAATATGGGTGCTATTGTAATGCGCATCGGGCTATAAACGTCTTTATCATTAAAAACATCAGGATTACTACTTTTTCCACCGGCCATTAAAAAAAACCCAAGTGCCATTATCACCAGCCCGATTAACATCCATTTATAATTTTCTTTTGTAAAAAGAATATTTCCCGCAGAAGAATTTTGAATTGCGGTTTTTGTGGAAGGCGAAGTTTTTTTTGTTGGCTGTGCTTTCATTTTAGAATTTTATATACAAAAATTAAAGTTTTACGGCAAATATTTTAATCAATACAAGTCATCAAGTTTCATTTTCAAATATTTTACAACGGACATGTGTGTACTAAAAAGGGTAATGAATAAACCTAAAAACGTAATCCCTGAAAATATCAGGACCATATTTGTGGTATCGTGAAGGACTTTTAGGTAAGGAATAAACTTTTCAGAAAGCGTGATAAAGCCAATCATCAATCCAATAGCAATTGCCGACGCAACAAGCCCATTTACTATTGCCCGGCCATCCAGGGGCTTTGAAATAAACCATCGTGTTGCACCTACCATTTGCATAGTTTTAATCAAAAATCGGTTGCTATACATTGCAAGCCTTATCGTATTATCAATTGAAACAATTACCAGCAATGATAAAATGATTGCAACAACCAGCAAAACAAGAGTAGTTGTTTTCACAAACTGGCTTACGCCGGCAACCGTTGCTTTGGGTGTTTGAAATTCCGATATAGTTGTAGGATAATTACTGAGTAAATATTTTTCGAGGTTCGCCAAACTGTCGTTATCCACATAATTTGCCCTCACGTAAAAATCAATACTTTCCGGCAACGGATTATTAATCGCGAGTTTTTTCCAAAGCGTATCATTATCCTGGTTATATTTTTCAAGCGCTTCTTCCCTGGTGATGTATTCTGCTTTTATTGTATAAGGCAACGATTCAATATAAGATTTTACCGAATCAATTTGAGTTTTATTGGCAGTACGATACATGTATGCGTGCAACTGGATGTTCTCTTTAAAATAGTCGCCGGTCTTTTTTATGTTCAAAAAAATCCACCCTACCACTCCAAAAAGAAACAACACCAGGGAAACACCAATAATCGCATATACATAGGACGGTTTTCCTTTCTTTGCAGACGCTTTTCCAACCTGAGCCATAGTTCAATTATAAGTTTAATTTAAACACCCAATGTATTGAGCAGTGCGCAAAAATAAATGTTTTTGTACAGTTTAGTATTTTTGCACAATTCTCAGATTGTCGCTAATGTAATTTAGATAAATCATAGCGTATAAAACGTAGTTAATGAATAACATTTCTTTCACAAATATATATACAAGCATTCTGCCCAATATTCTTTTATAAAGGTTTCTGTAGCCGGTACAATATTTAAAACATGTAAGCATTTTTGCAATAAAAAACTAAATTCAGAAAGATAAAATTAGATGGAATACAATTTCAGAGCGATAGAAAAAAAATGGCAAAAAGCCTGGAAAGAATCCGGCGTGTACGGGGTAGATAATACAGCCGCAAAACCAAAATTTTACGTGTTGGATATGTTCCCATATCCGAGTGGAGTGGGTCTGCATGTCGGGCATCCGTTGGGTTACATAGCCAGTGATATTTATGCACGGTACAAAAGACTTAAAGGGTTCAACGTACTTCACCCGATGGGTTTCGACAGCTTTGGATTACCCGCTGAACAATATGCATTGGAAACAGGGCAGCATCCCGCAGTTACCACCGAAAAAAATATTGAGACATACAGGCAACAGCTTGATAGTATCGGGTTTTCCTTTGACTGGAGCCGTGAAGTACGTACCAGCGACCCAAAATATTATAAGTGGACACAATGGATATTTCTTGAAATTTTTAATAGCTGGTATGATAAAAATCACGATAACGCCAGGAGAATCGAAGACCTTATAAAAATTTTTGAACAAAACGGAAATAAAGAAAATAACGGTCAGCGTGATACGCAGAAACATTTTTCTGCAGATGAATGGAATAGTTTTTCCGGCGAAAAAAAACAGGAAATACTTATGGACTACCGGCTTGCTTATTCAGCCTACGGCGAAGTAAACTGGTGCGAAGCTTTAGGTACGGTACTGGCAAATGATGAAGTAGTAAATGGTGTAAGTGAGAGAGGTGGTCACCCGGTTGTGAAAAGAAAAATGAGGCAATGGTATATGCGTATTACCGACTATGCCGAACGATTACTAACAGGCCTTGAGACCGTTGATTTTAGCGATTCGATGAAAGAAATGCAACGCAACTGGATTGGTAAAAGTGAAGGTGCGGAGATACAGTTTAGCATTGCAACAAAAAGCCTCACCCCTAACCCCTCTCCTGAAGGAGAGGGAAGTGGAACCTCAATTAAGACAAGCAATTCAAAGATAAGGCCGCAGCTAAAAGATTTATCAAGAGAAAATAGAAAGGAGAAAACACTTGCAGAAGACACTTTATGGCAAAAACTAAGAAACAACCAGTTAGGCT
>JBBSPK010000075.1:0-14230 GCA_038258875.1 Chitinophagales bacterium | reverse complement strand
TTATTTCTCTTATTTGCCAGGAATGATCTTTTACAAACTCAAAAGGACAATGAACTTTTTTTAACAACCATACTTATACCACAAATAATATGAAATTTATAGCGAATTCCATGTGGCAAAAAAATAATAAAAAAGATACACATGAACGTTATAATAATTGATGATGAGCCCCTGGCAAGAAGCATAGTGAAAGAGTACTTACAATCATACAAAGAAATGGAAGTAATTGCTGAATGCAACGATGGTTTTGAAGGCATGAAAGCCATTCAACAATACGAACCCGATCTTATTTTTCTTGATATACAAATGCCTAAAATTAACGGGTTCGAAATGCTGGAGCTTATTGAAAATCCTCCAGCAGTAATTTTTACGACCGCATTTGATGAATTTGCCATTAAGGCCTTCGAATTGAATGCTTCTGATTATCTTTTGAAACCATTTAGCAAAGAGCGTTTTGATAAAGCAGTTCAGAAATATCTGCAAGCAGCAACGCCCCAGCCCCAGGCTGTGTTGGAAACTGCAGCACAATCGCCAGTCCAACAAAATCGTGTTGTAGTTAAAGATGGAAACAAAATAAAAATTATTCCGGTCAATCAAATTCAATATTTAGAAGCGGCAGATGATTATGTAAAGATTGTGACGGCCGACGGAACATTCCTGAAGAAGCAAACCATGAACTTTTTTGAAGAATCTCTTAGTCCCTATCATTTTGTAAGAGTTCACCGGTCATACATTGTAAATACGCAGCTCATCACCCGTATTGATGCATATGAGAAAGAAGGTCATCTTTTATTACTAACTACAGGAGCAAAACTGCCTGTCAGCAAAACGGGATATGTAAAATTGAAAGAAGTATTAGGGATATAAACAACGGTCATGTTTTAATGATAAGTTTTTTAACCCAGCACTTTTGCTCAACCGGTTTGTCACATGCGGAATATCTTCCTCCTTCAATGGAGAAATGTGGGCATTAGCTGGGAAAAGTGCATGCGTTTGCAAACCCATACCGAAATCTTGAAGAATCTCCGCCGCTTTATTTGCCTTAATTCTTGCTTTATAATAGTTGGGATACTTTAAAAAATCGTAAAAAGTAAACATTCTTAGGTACAAGAGGCCAAATAGGTTTCGAAATATCAGGAGCAATTCAATTGTAAACTAATTAATTTCCAGCGTGTTAAAAACAATTTACCCTTAAGGCAGGCATAATCTGAAAATGGTTTAATTATTGTGGTGTGCAATGCATGAGCCGCATATTAATTGTAGATGACAACTTTGACATACTCTGGGTAGTGGAGACTGTTTTAAAAAGATATGGTTTTGAAGTGATGGCTTTACCAAAAGGTGAAGACGTACTCCCGAAAGCCAAATCTTTTGCCCCTCAAATTATTTTACTGGATGTATTCTTGTCGGGGATTGACGGTATAGAGGTGTGTAATAAGTTAAAGGAACATCCAAAAACCAAAGATATCCCTGTAATCATGTTCTCAGCGCATACAAATTTTCCCGATATTAAAAAGTTTTGCAAGGCCGATGATTTTATAGCGAAGCCGTTTGATGTAAATGAACTGGTAAAGAAAATAAAATACCAGATTGATATGAACAAAAACACCGCCTGAACCAGGTACATAAGTAATAAAAAAGGGACATCATCTTGTCCCTTTTAAGCTGTAGGGGGAGGGATCGAACCTCCACGAGGCAGTTAGCTATAGCGCAAAGTTTCAGTGGTCGACCCTGGTCGTTCCGATTTTCATCGAAACGGCTCTACACTACGTTTATCCTGTTATACTCACCCCCGAGACAAGAGGGCATGTCTGCCGAAAATTTCATCACCCCACAATTTTTAAGAACTTTTGTAATGCAAATCTAATGACTGGACATTAAATAGAAAAATATTTCAAAGAAAACTTATAAAATATAGAAATTATTCAATATTTTAACTAAATTCGTAAAATAATATCAAAACAAAAACTATATATGGCCACTAAGTTGAATCTCGACAAACTGGATTTGCAAATTATACAGGAAATGTTGCAAAACGCAGAAACTCCTTATGCTGAACTTGGGAAAAAGCTTTTTGTGAGCGGAGGTACCATACACGTCCGCATAAAAAAGCTGGAAGAGTTCGGCATCGTTAAAGGTAAAAAACTAAGTGTGAATTTGAAACAATTAGGTTATGATATTACTGCCTTTGTAGGAATTTTCCTGGAAAAGAGTTCTCTTTATGATACTGTAGCTAAAGAATTGGAGAAAATTCCGGAAATCGTCAGGCTTAATTATACTACGGGCAATTATAGCATGTACATTGAAATTGTTTGCAAAGATATCAACCAGCTTCGCTACGTTTTACATGACGAACTGCAAAAAATTAAGGGTATAGAGCGTACTGAAACGCTCATTTCGTTAGAAGAAAGTTTTAACCGGCATGTACAGGTAGCAAGGGGTGTAAGTTAAATTGAGTAACGGCAGGATTTATGATTTCTATGCCCTCACGAGGTAGCTTAAAAGTTTTACATTTTATCCTCTCACATCAAGAGCATCCCTCAGGCCATTCCCCAGCAAATTAAATGCGAGCACCAATATCATAATTGCAAAGCCCGGCGCCAGGGCAAGTGCGGGATTATGTGTAATAATAAAATTATAGTTCTCTTTTATCATAAGTCCCCAGCTTGGCATTGGAGGTTGAACCCCTACTCCCAGGAAACTAAGTCCGGCTTCTATTATTATTGCACTTGCAAAGTTGGATGCAGCAATTACAATTACCGGGCCCAGGACATTTGGCAGAACATGCCGTGTTATGATTCTCATATTTCTGAGTCCCAAAGCTTTTGCCGCTTGTATATATTCCAACTCACGAAGTGCCAGCACCTGCCCTCTTATTATCCTGGCAACATTTACCCACATCGTTAAGCCGACTGCAATAAATATTTGCCAGAAGCCCTTTCCCAAAGTAAGGGTAATTCCAAAAACAAGTAACAATGTGGGCATACTCCATATTACATTAATAAGCCACATAATAATGTCATCTGCCTTTCCTCCAAAATAACCGGCCACAGCACCTAAGATAATACCAATAGTAAGAGATATAAGAACTGTTATAAGTCCAACGGCAAGGCTTACCCGTATTCCAACAATCAAGCGGCTTAAAATATCACGGCCAAATTTATCAGTGCCCAACCAAAATCTTTCAGTGACGATGTAATTCTTTTCGGGCACCCTGGTTTTTACAAATGACTGCTTTTCTTCAATGCCCTCGTCAATATACTTTTCTACAAAAACCGAATCTTTAGTTTCATGGAAAGTATTAATAGGTAAGTATATAGATTTATCTTCTGAACCGAAAAATAACCTGCTGAAAAATCCAAGAGATGAAATTTCTTTTTCCTTCTTAACCTTTAGAAATAATTGTTTAAATCCTGGTTTTCTTGCCTGTATTTCAACAACCTGCCTGTCTGCGTTAGGGGTTGAATCCGTTGAAATAAAATAAGCAAAAACAGCCATCAAAGCAGAAATAGAAATAACAATAAGCCCGATCATTGCTCCCTTATTTTTTCTCAGGCGCTTCCAGGCATTTTGTGTAAAAGAAAATGATTGAGGCATTTACTATGATATGTTCATTTTAATTAATTTACTTTTCTTCCCTTCCATTTGTAAGAGCCAAATTTACCTAACCATCCTGCAATCAAAGTATAAATAATATGAAAGGGCTGTGCAGGTATAAACCACCAAAGAAGTTGTTGCTTTTTAAAAAATGATGCGACGGGAAACAGGAAAAAAATTTCAACAGCAATCTTCAATATTAATAAAACCAGGAACAGGTAGAAGAGACCCGGATAAAAAAAAGCGCAAAGCCCGGTAAAAAATACCCATGCATTAAAAGCGTATACAAATAATAGCACGGCGGTTATTTTTGGGTCTTTATATTTATCGGCCTTGCTCGCCCAGCGGATTCTTTGGTTCATGAACGCCTTGAACGTATCAGCTGGTTGCGTTTGTACTATAGCGTTAGCAGCCTTTAAAAACCTGATTTTATCGGGATATAATTGTTGAATTTTATGCATCAGCAGCATATCATCACCACTTGCTATCCTGTCAATCCCTTCGAAACCTCCGGCCTCAAAAAAAACTTTTTTTTCGTAAGCAAGATTTGCGCCGTTGCACATATTATGGAACTTTTTATAAACAGATGCACCTGTTATCCCCTGCAGGGTAATAAAATCAAGAGATTGAAATATTTTTAAAAACTTTCTTAAAAATGAATCATTTTTTAAGGGATTTGAATAAACCACCGGTGCTGCAATAAATACCGGTCCATATTTTTCATAATAGGAAGCTATAGTTTGCAGCCATTGAGTTCCCGCAAGGCAATCGGCATCGGTCGTAACAATTAAGCTGCCCTTTGCGAAACCAATGGCTGTTTCCACAGCTTTCTTTTTATAATAATTTAAATGCTCATTACCGGTAAAATCCTGCAGCTTCAGCACACTTATATTCTTTTTTTCAAACGACCCTGCAATAACAGCGGTTGAATCGTTTGAATGGTCATCAACTATTATTAATTCAAACAGGTCTTCAGGATAGGATTGGTTTAGTATCGCTTCAATACAACTTCCGATATTTTTTTCTTCATTCCTTGCAGCAATAATTATTGTGATAAAAGTTGCAGGCTTATTTGACGTTACTGGCAGCGGCTCGTAGATGCTGAGTTGCAGCCAGCTTTGCCGGTAATAAATAATTAGTATTCCGTAGGTCACTATAAAAAAAAAGGATAAAAAAACAAATGCCATGTTGCAGTTTAAATATGCATATATACAATTATTTAAAAAAGACATAGCAAAAATAAATTTTTAGAATTCGGCAGAATCAATATCTTTGTATAGTTGCATAAACAACTATATGTCAAACAACCAATTTAAAAAAGGAGAGCTATATAGTTTTATTACCGGTAAAGCCTCTACGGCAATAGCCCGCCGGCTGCAGAAAAATTTTAAGCAATCTGCGATGGACATAACTATAGAGCAATGGAGTGTCTTGTATCATTTATGGAAGCAGGATGGCCTCAGCCAGCAACAGCTTTGCGAAGCAACTTTTCGTGATAAGCCAAGTATCACAAGGTTGGTTGATAATCTTGAGAAATCAAAGCTGGTAAAAAGAGTTCCATCCAAAGAAGACCGGCGAATTAACCTGATATATTTAACCAAAGAAGCACAAAATCTCCAGGATAAAACAATGGAACTTGCCAACCAGACGTTAAATGAGGCGCTTGCAGGTGTTACAAACGGGCAAATTGAGATAGCAAAGGAAGTCTTACAAATGGTATACGATAATTTAAATGGGATATAATTAGAAATAGATATTTATTTATAACTACTTCTCCAAAGTTTTTTGGAGGAGAAAAGAACTCAAATTTAATTTTTATGAGCATTACAACATCAAAGTCAATTTTAAAAGGAGGAGAATGGTTAATAAAACAAAGTAATCCCTTTGAAACATTTACTCCTGAGGATTACACAGAAGAGCAACAAATGGTACGCGATATGTGCCTGCAGTTTTTGCAGACTGAAATTTTGCCAGTTGTAGACAGGATTGATAAAATGGAACCCGGGCTTATGCCGCTTCTGATGGAAAAGGCAGGAGAGCAGGGCTTATTGGGTGCATCGGTACCTGAAGAATATAATGGTTTGGGAAAAGATTTTGTGACCTCAACATTGGTTAGTGAAGGGCTTGGGGGTGGTTATTCGTTTAGTGTTGCAATGAGCGCCCACGCCGGCATTGGCACTCTGCCTATTTTATATTTTGGAACCGACGAACAGAAGAAGAAATATATTCCCAAACTGGCTATCGGTGAATGGAAAGGATCGTATGGACTAACGGAGCCGGGTAGTGGCAGTGATGCACTGGGTGCCAAAACAACTGCTACGCTTTCAGACGATAAAAAATTTTATTTATTGAATGGACAAAAGTGCTGGATAACCAATGGCGGCTTTGCAGATATTTATACAGTTTTTGCAAAAGTTGACGGAGATAAATTCACAACATTTATTATAGAACGTGGCTTTGAAGGTTTTACCCAGGGGCCTGAGGAACATAAGATGGGAATTAAGGGCTCCTCTACCGTTCAGCTTTATTTCCAGGATTGCAAAGTACCTGTTGAAAATGTGTTGGGTGAAATCGGGAAGGGCCATATCATTGCTTTCAATATATTAAACATTGGAAGGTTAAAACTTGCTGCTGCTGCAATTGGCGGCGCCAAGCTTGCGCTAAGCGGCTGTATAGAATATGCAAAAACCCGTGAGCAGTTTAAAACACCTATTGCCAATTTTGGAGCCATCAAGCATAAGCTTGCAGAAATGGCTATAAAAATTTATGCCGATGAAAGTGCCCTGTATCGTACTGCCAAATGGATTGATGAAAAAGAAGCCGAGCTACTGTCGTCAGGAAAACCTTTTAATGAAGCTATGCTCGGTGCGGCAGAAGAATTTGCCATTGAATGCGCCATACTAAAAGTACATGGAAGCGAAGTACTTGACTACGTGGTTGATGAAGGTGTGCAAATACATGGCGGTAATGGATACAGTGATGAATATTTAATCAGTAAGGCTTATCGTGACAGCAGGATAAACCGCATTTATGAAGGGACAAATGAAATTAACAGGCTGCTTTCAGTAGATATGATTTTGAAAAGAGCAATGAAAGGGAAGCTTGACCTTATGGGACCAGCAATGAACGTTCAAAAAGAATTAATGAGCATCCCTGATTTTGGAAATGACGAAGAAGGAAGTTTCGCAAAAGAGCAAAAAACAATTGCCAACCTGAAAAAATGTATTTTGATGGTGGCAGGTGCGGCCGTTCAAAAGTTGATGACCAAATTAACGGATGAACAGGAAATTATTATGAACATAGCAGATATGGCAATAGAAACTTTTGTTGCAGAAGGCACCTTGCTCCGGGTAATGAAGATTACAGACAAGGCGGGCGAAGAAAATGTAAAAGTTCAGGCAGCTATGATGCAGTGTTACCTGAATGATGCAGTTGACAAAGTTGCCAAATGTGGCAAAGAAGCAATCAATGCTTTCGCCGATGGCGATGAACAAAAAATGATGTTGCTTGGCTTAAAACGTTTTACCAAATCGGAACCGTTTAATAGTAAAGATGCGAGGCGGTTGATTGCAGATAAGTTTATTGCTGAAGGACGTTATTCGTTGTAGGTTCATAAACTCATTTTTGAAGGCACTTATTAATTCTTTAGAAGAAGGAGTTAATTGAATTTTGAGGCAACCAGCGTTTTTAACTGCTGCAAAGTATGGACACCATTAATTTCTTTTGCATTTACCAGCACTTCCGTAGTTACGTCATCGTTTATTAAAATTGCGGGCAAAGGTATATTCTGAGGCGAATATATTTTTCTAACCTGGTCTTTATGCAGTTGTATAATTTTATAATCAAGGCTGTCTAAAAACTGTTTCCATTCATCTTTCATTCCAAAAGTACCAAAGCTCAGGTAACAAAGTTTACATGGATAAGTTGAAGCGAAAAATTCTTTATGAATGATATCGGCAATGCCTGGGTAAATTCCTCCGTATGCATTATAGGCAAGTATGATTTCTTTTGCTGATGAAGCAGGAAAAGTTTCTGCAGCCCGGATTATTGTTTTATTAGTTGGCCCGGGTTTTAAATAGCGCACGACGTCTATAATTGCACCTGTCGAAAGAATGAGAATAATAAACCACAAGATTTTAGATTTCATTCTAAAAATTTAATTAATGAATTTTAGTATTATTGGTTTTTGTTGTAGTCTTTATCTTTTTTATAGTTGAATATATTCCATACAAAACCAGCACGCCAATAAAAATGTAAACCCATACCGGTATATTTTTACCGGCAATAATTAAATAGAGATAAGCAGAGATAAAAAATAAGCCTGTAAGAATCAGTGGTATCACAAAGGATTTTTTATTCCGGATATTTTTAATGGTCCAACCAAGGCAAAGAAAAAAGAAAGGAATTGCACCAACATAAATTGCCCCGAAAATGTAAGGATTTACATTATACTTTTCACCCAAACTTAAGAACCACTCTTTACATGTTTCCCACCATTCCATTAGCTAAAAATTTTAAAAGCGAAGTGTAATAGTTTTTTAACCGTAGCCGTAAGTGACCTGGATTTGTAATCAGTAATTACTTGTTGATTAATTCGTGAAGCGACCGGATAAGGGTAAATTTTATTGAAGATTGCATTTATTGACAATCCCTCGGTATTCGCTAAGATAAGTTCCTGTATCAACTCCCCGGCATTTGGTGCCACCATTGTACCGCCAAGTATCTGCTGCTTTTTGAACCAACTCTTTTCGCTGATAAATAGTATAACCTTTCCATAACGATAGCTATCGACAACAGCCCTGTCATCATCATTAAAATCCTGCACCAGTTTAATATAATGAATATTTCTTTTTTTAAGTTGGTTTTCACTAATGCCAAACGTTGCTACTTCGGGATCAGTAAAGGTTACCCAGGACATATTATCATTATTAAGCTTTTTATTTATGGGTGAAAAAAAGTTGTTTAATAATATACGGGCGTGAAACTCTGCAGCATGAGAAAACTTAAGATCCCCCGCAACATCCCCGCACACAAAGACATTTCTGTTCGTTGTCTGTAAAAATTTATTTACTACGATTTTTTTATCCTTCACTTGTATGCCTGCATTTTGCAAATGCAAATCTTCAATATTTAACTGCCTCCCAATTGCCACAAATACAGCATCGAACGAAACCGTTTTTTGTTCGTTATTCTTAAACGCGACTATTGCTTCGTTAGCATTATTAAAATGGCCGACAGATGCTTCTAAGCAAAAATCTATGCCTTCTTTTTTTAATTGATTCAATAAGACTTCGGTTACCACTTCATCGTCATGTTCCAGTATCACCTTCTTATTATGTACAACGGTTACTTTGCTTCCCAGCCTGCTCATTGCCTGCGCTATTTCAATGCCGATAGGGCCACCGCCAATTACCAATAATTTCCCGGGCAACTTATTAATATCAAAAATACTTTCATTATCATAATATGTTACTTCTTCAACTCCGGCAATTTTTAATTTTTTCGGCTGCGAACCGGTAGCAATTACTATTTTCTTGCCTGAATATATTTCGCCACCTACTTCAACTTCATTTTTTCCTGTGAATTTTGCTTCACCTAAAGCCACGTATATGCCTTGTTGTATAAGCCAGTCAGCGTTTTCATGTGCTCTTATATGTTCCTGTTTTTTATAAACATATTCAATTACTTTTTTTATGTCAACGGTGCCATTTATTTCCAGGCCGAAATTTTGTGAATCCCTGGCATTATGTATAAGCCTGGATACATGAATAAAAGCCTTGCTCGGCACACACCCGTCGTTAAGGCAATCACCTCCAATATCACGGTCACTTTTTGAAATCATTAAAACTTTAAAGCCTGCTTCATTCATAAAGAGGCCGATGGTTAATCCTCCCGAGCCACATCCTATTACTATAACATCAAATCGATTTTTACTCATAATGCTAAAGTCGGTATAATATTATTACACATACATATAATATACGTTTTGAGTATAAATAAAGTTGACGGTACTATGATAATGTGCTGCAAGTCGGACATTGCTAAACAAAATTTTCTATTTTTACCCTCACTCAAAAATTTACATGGAGATTGTCGCAGATCAAATCAGGAACTATTTTCAAACAATAAATTCAAATGAAATTTTAAATTTTGAAAAACTTCCAAAATCCGGCGGTGACAGAATTTATTTTCGCATTGTTACACGCGGTGATTCCTACATCGCCACCTATAATGATAATGTGAGAGAGAATATTGCTTTCCTCCATTTTACCGAGCATTTCAAAAAAATTAATGCGCCTGTGCCAGGTATATATGATAAACATCCTGGTGGTAAAATGTATATTCAGCAAGACCTGGGCAATATTTCTTTGCTGGATGAACTTGAAAAAAATGGCCCTACAAATTATGTATATGATCTCTTCAAGAAAAGCCTCAAAAGCCTTGCCTGGCTCCAGATTAAAGGGAGCAGTGATTTCGATGATTCTTATTGTCTTACTTCGAAAGAATTTGGGAAGCAGGCTATACTAAGCGATCTTTTATATTTCAAATATTATTTCTTAGATACTCTTAAAATAGGTTATGATAAAGAAAGGCTGGTTGATGATTTTGAAGCATTGAGTAATTATTTAACCCGTGTGGAACATAAATATTTTATGTTTCGTGATTTTCAAAGCCGGAATATTTATGTGCAAAATGACGAGGTCCATTTTATAGACTACCAGGGCGGCATGATGGGTGCTTTACAGTATGATGTGGCTTCACTGCTATGGCAGGCAAGAGCCAATCTCACCGAAGATTGGAAAAATTCTTTGCTTGAATATTACATGGATTGTGTGAGTGACATTTTACAAAAGCCAATTGATAAAACACGTTTTGTAAGTCAATACAACGGGTATGTATTGATACGGATAATGCAGGTACTGGGTGCTTACGGTTTTCGTGGAATGTTTGAAAGGAAAGCGCAATTCTTAACAAGCATTCCTTTGGCCCTTAATAATCTTCACTGGTTTTTAAATAATAAGAAAACAGGAATTGCACTTCCGGAGTATGAGCGTATTCTCCAGGTGATTATACAGGATGATATTGTAAATCGGTTTCGGCCGCTACAGGCAAACGAATCTACACCCCTGGTAGTAACCATCAACAGTTTTTCATATATAAAATCCGGCTACCCGGCGGATGAAACTGAACATGGCGGCGGATTTGTCTTTGATTGCAGAGGTATTTTGAACCCCGGAAGAATAGAAGAATTTAAACAACAGACAGGCAGGAATAAACCAGTAATAGATTTTTTAGAACAACAAACCAAGATGCCGGATTTTCTAAACAGCGTCTATAACATCGTTGATATTTCTGTAGAAGACTATATAAAGCGTGGCTTTGCCTCATTGATAATAAGTTTTGGTTGTACCGGGGGGCAGCATCGCAGTGTATACGCTGCCGATACATTGGCCCGTCACCTGAGAAATAAATTTAAGGTAAAAGTTGAGGTGAATCATATTCAACAAAATATTCATGAGCGGAAAGGCTTCTAAAAAGTTTTTATGAAAGCGATGATTTTGGCGGCAGGTCTGGGTACTCGCCTAAAACCCTTTACTGATAGACATCCCAAAGCTATGGCAATCGTGAATGGTAAAACATTGCTGCAGAGAAATCTTGAATACCTCGCCGGCTTTGGCATAAAAGATATTATTGTAAATGTTCATCATTTTGCGAACCAGCTTAAAAAATTTATTACAAAGAATAATGGCTTCGGGAGTAACATAACTGTTTCTGACGAGAGTGACGAAGTGCTTGAAACGGGTGGCGGATTAAAAAAAGCTGCATTTTTTTTTAATAACAGCGATGAGTCTTTTGTTGTGATGAATGTAGATGTGCTTACCGACATGAACCTCGATGAAATGATCGGGGAACATATAAATTGGAAGCCATTAGCAACCCTAGCTGTTACGACACGAAAAACTTCCCGGTATTTTTTATTTGACGAGATGCCCAATTTATGTGGTTGGAAAAATGAAAAAACAGGTGAACAAAAAATAAGCCGCGAAGCCAACACTTATTCAGAAAAAGCTTTCAGCGGCATTCACGTCATTTCTCCAAAAATATTTCAATTGATGCAAAATGAGGGAAAATTTTCCATGGTGGATGTTTATTTGGAATTAGCCAAAACGCATGCTATTACTGCTTTTGATCACAGCCATTCAAAATTCATTGATGTAGGAAAACCCGAAAGTATTTTGCAAGCAGAAGCCCTGTTTAAATAAGCTACTTCTTAATGTCAAATAATTCTGATTTAGGAACTACTTTAACCCTTGTAGAAGTTTTTAAGGTTTTTGTGACTATATCATAAGGCCCGGTTACAACCTCATCACCCTCTTTAAGCCCTTCGGTTACTTCTATATAATTTATATCCTGTATACTGGTTTTTACTTTTTGCTTTTTTACAGTTCCATCAGCATTTACAATAAAAACAACTTCATCAAGGTCGCTCACCGGTTTATCATTATTCCCGGAAACGGAAACATTATTAGCATTATCGTCCGTTACGCGGGGAGTTCCAACCGAATCATTTACTTCCCTCGTAGTAACTGCGTTAATTGGAACTGCCAGCACATTCGTATGGGTCTTTGTCTGTATATCTGCACTGGCACTCATTCCGGGCCTGAAAGGAAAGGCTTTTGGCTTCGAGGGATCGATTAAATCTTTGTAAGAGGCAAGAGAAAGGCGTATATAAACTTTGTAATTAGTTACGTCTGTGCTGGTCGATGACGAAGCTGAAGTTTGTAAGGCAGCTCCATTGTTGCTGCTTGCAATTTGTGTTACGGTTCCCGTAAATTTCCTGTCGTTATAGGCATCCACCTCTACCGTGGCACTGTCGCCCAGGTGAACTTTCGGAATATCGTTTTCACCCACATCCACCCTTATTTCAATTTTGCTCATATCTGCAATGCGCATCATTTCTGTTCCTGCCATCATTGAACTACCCACTACCCGCTCTCCTTTTTTTACATTAAGTAAATCAACGACTCCATTCATCGGGGAAATTAAAGTGGCGAGGCTTATGTCCTTATTAGCCTTAGCTAATGCTGCCCTTGCACTTTGAACGCCCGCCTGGCCTGCATTAATTCCCTGTTTGGCCGCACTAAAATTCGCCAATGCAGATTTGTATGCAGCATCAGCTGTATTAAATTCGTTTGCTGAAATTACTTTTTCATCATACAATTGCTTTTGCATATCGTATGTTTTTTTAGCCTGGTCAAGTTGCGCCTCCATTGCTCCAATGGAAGCCTGTGAATTGGCAAGCTGCGCCTGTTGCTGGTTTACAATGGCAGCAGCCTGGTCCCTTTGAGTCGCATAGATGTCACCATAAATACGGGCAAGCACCTGCCCCTTTCTGACACTATCTCCTTCTTCAACATTTAATTCTACAATTTCTCCGGAAATATCAGGGCTCATCTTTACTTCCACTTCAGGGTATATTTTCCCGCTTGCGTTTACAGTCTCAACGATAGTGCGCTTTGTTACTTTTTCAGCAGTAACTTTCACACCTTCGTCTTTTCCAAGTACACCCGTTTTCTTAAGTATTACTAATAAAACAATCAATCCTATTAAAGAAAAGATTATCCACTTTAGAGTTTTATTCATATGGCCTCCCCAACCCCTCCAGAGGAGGGGCTTGTAGTTTTTATTGTTTAAAAATATTTTTAATTGTAGTCATTATTTGCTTATTGACATCATCAACCAATTTAACTGCTCATAAATAAAGGTTTTCAAAGTCCCCCTCCTGGGGGATTAGGGGCTACAATTTCAATCCCTGTCCTTTATAAAACTCAAGCACTTTCATTTTAAAGACATAATCAAACTGGTTGGAAACATATTGCAACTTTGCACGAAACAAATTATTTTGATCCGTAAGTAACTCTAATGTGCTCAACATGCCGATGTTATATCTTTTTGTAGCGAAGTCATAGCTTTTTGTTGAAGCATCTACCTGTTTTTGCGATGAGTTAAATTTTTCAAGGGCAACAATCGCAGCGTTGTATGCCTGGTAAATATCCTGTTTTAAAGTTTGGTTGTCTAATGTTTTTTGATATTCCAGTGTTTGAATATTCAGCTTCGATCGTTCATAATTTGCCTTTGCCTGCCAACCGTTGAAAATAGGCACCGAAAGGCTTATTCCGATAGCCTGCCCGAAATTATTACTGAATTGAGTACCTAAAGGATCAGAAGTTATGTAGCCGGATTTTCCTCCATTGGTAAATAATGGCCTTTGAACATCAATAAAACCACCCATACCGTTACTTACCACAAGCCCACTGGGCGCAAGGCCATTGGGGATTTGTTCATAAGTAGGTGAACGGAAATATCCATAATTTGTACTCAGGCTTCCATAAGCAGAAATGCTTGGGTACAAAGATCCCTTAGCGGCCAATGCACTTTTCTGGGCAGACTTTAAGTTAAAATCATTCACCCTTTGTTGTGGAAGATTAGCTAACGCTAAAGCATAAACGGTTTCAGGTTGCAGATCTGCGATGGGATCAAGCGGAATCTGATCTGCCGGTGGCTCCTCAATTTCAAATGGCTGGCCGGCGTCTACATTCATGTACGCCTTTAAAACATACAAAGCCTGTGT
>JBBSPK010000074.1:0-14431 GCA_038258875.1 Chitinophagales bacterium | reverse complement strand
TCATAAACGGGCCATATGTATCGCTTCATTTTTTCTTTATCCGGAACCGGGGGACAATCCTTTGAACTAAGATGTGTAGATGCATATAAAATATTGCCATCGGGAAAAAAATAGGAACAGGTGGTTCGGCCTGCGCCGGTGCTTACTAGTTTTGGATTGAATGGTTCATCAGCGCTCTGCGGAATTTTCCCCATCCAAATCTGGTCGCACATAATTCCATTTTTTGGATCAGTGCGCTGAAAAATAATATATTTCCCATCAAAGCTAAAATATGCTTCCGCATTGTCACCGCCAAACGTAAGCTGCCGCAGGTTTTTAAAATGATGCTCTTCAGGATATGCAAGTGTATCTGCATGATTGGCTGTAACTGCCTTACTAAAATTTTTGCTCTGCGCAAAAAAAACAGCGCCAAAAAAACCGGCAAGGGATATAAAAATTTTGAACATATTCTTAAAATGGGATGCAATTTAGCCAAAATTATATTTTTGCATAAATGTAACACTGGTCATTCAGGATATGCATAGTAAATTTGCAGCATGAAAAAATTGAGTTCAGGTATTATTATCCTTTCTTTTTTTGTTCTTGCGTCCTGCAACGATGATAATGAGAATGCGAAAACTACAATTCCTGTTAATTCAAAAGAAGTACTGCAGGAAAATATCCGGAGATTTCCGGATTCTCTCGCTCTTGTTCAGAGTTTAATTGAATTCTATAGGAATGAGGGTTCTTATGATTCCGCGTTGGCCCTAACCGACACGCAAATCGGGAAAGACAGCGGTAATGCTTTTCTGTGGAATATGAAAGCAACTTTACTTTTTGAAAATGAAGACACACTCGATGCGATAAAATCGCTTGAAAATGCTGTGAATATTTATCCTTTGCCGGAGTATCTTGTTGCACTTGGAACGCTCTATGCAGAAACAAAAAATCCCGAATCATTGGTAATTGCAGATGCTTTACTAAAAGCAAACAAGGTGAAATCCGGCAAAGAGGCAATGTTTGTGAAGGGGTTATATTACAGTTATACCAACGATAAAAAAACGGCGATTAATTATTTTGACAGCAGCCTTAGTATGGATTTTACTTACATGTTTTCTTACCGGGAAAAAGCAATTGCTTTGTATGATTTGGGAAGATATGAAGAGGCTGTTGAAGTTTTAAAAAAAGCAGTTACCATTCAAAATAATTTTGACGAAGGCTACTACTGGATGGGAAGATGCTACGAAAAACTTAGCAGAAAAAGAGATGCTATTCAAAGTTATGAAACAGCACTTTTATATGACAAAAATTTCGTTGAAGCAAAACAGGCGCTTGATAAAATTCAAAATGCGAGGGACAGTATTGAATAGTTGTATCAATAGTCAATAGTCAATAGTCAATGGTCAATAAATAATTTTCAATTAATTCTAACTTCTTTATTTCAATATTCAACATTCCAGTCACTTACAACTCATAAAATGCCTATAATAGCCCCGTCACTTTTAGCAGCCGATTTTTTAAATCTTGAGGATGCCTGTAAAATGGTGAATGAAAGTGAAGCAGACTGGTTTCATCTTGACGTTATGGATGGAAGATTTGTTCCAAACATAAGCTATGGAATGGATATTATTAAACAATTAAGAAAAGCCGGCAAAAAGTTTTTTGATGTTCATTTAATGATATTGGAACCGGAAAAATATGCCGAAGAATTTAAAGATGCAGGAGCAGACGGATTAACAGTACATCTTGAGGCTTGCCAAAATCTCCACAGAAATATTCAGCAGATAAAAGCATTGGGTATGAAAGCGGGAGTTGCCATAAACCCACATTCACCGGTAATCCTCCTTAAGGATATAATAGCCGATATTGATCTGGTGAATGTAATGAGCGTAAACCCCGGCTTTGGTGCACAGTCATTCATTCCATACACCATACAAAAAATCCGCGATTTAAAAACTTTAATCGTTGATGCTGGCTCATCAGCAAAAATTGAAATTGATGGTGGCGTATCTTTAAAAAACGCTAAAGAAATTTTAAATGCAGGCGCTGACGTTCTGGTTGCAGGCAATGCAGTTTTTGCATCTGAAAATCCAAAAGAAACTATTAAAAAATTTAAAGGATTGTAAATACTTTTTTTTACCGGTTTGATATGATGTAAGCACTTTATACTTCTTCACATCTTTGCCTGCATTTGCTTAAGAACATCGGCCGTTTGTTTTAACCAGTTTTTTTGCGTGGTATCCCAATTATATTTCTTTAGCACGATATCTTCCATCATTTGCCTTGCCAGCAAAGCCTGTTCTTCAGAATAAAAACAATTGATCCATTTTCTATCAAGGGTCTTTAGCCCCTGAACGTAAATGCCGCCCTGGTACCATTTAAAGCATGACGGTAATCCAAGAAAATCAATTTCACTGCTTTCACTTTCTCCATATCCCCGGAAAAAATATTCGTAAAACTTCACACAACCTTTAAGCCTTTTATTCAATTCTTCAGGAGTTTCTTTAGCAGCCGGCTTAATTCGCCAGGCACTATTAATTTTATTAAATGGATTTAATGAAGCATCGGACCAAAATACCTGGGCCCCTTTTACATTAAGGATTGTTGGTTTGCCTTTTTCTGCACGGCTAAGAACCATATCGCTTCCCTGGATATTTTTTATCGTGTATACGGCGTTTTTCCCGTCATCAAATTGTCCGTTGATAATTTTTCCTTTAAGAGTAAACCTTCCATACCGCATTGCTGCCCTGGGATTTTCAAGGAAAGTTGAATCCGTCATAAAAATTATTCCAGGGTAATTATAAACTCCTTCGTCATGTTGATCATAAACATCCCTGAATGTAGGATTTTCAGCGTCAATAACTTCCCAATATTGACAAAGCTGGTGAAATGGATCTTTGCGTTCATGAGTTTTTGCTTCTACAATTTTCTCATCTTTATGCTCATCGGGCATAGTGCAACAAAAAGGGACGAAGACGATAAAAAATAATACTACCCGCTTAACGTTTCTCATTTTTCAAAAATAATAAAATTGAAACGGAACAGTTATAAAATGTAACTATATATTATCTTCACTTTATGAGAATAACGGCTTCCTTTATCCTTGTGTTCATGGCGCTTTCAGGGTTTTCGCAAAAAAAAGCTGCTTATGTATCCGGTAAGGTTATTGATGAAAATGAAAATCCTTTGCCGGGTGTAAGTATTGTTATTTTAGGAAAACAAAGTGGAATCGTTACTTCCGATTCGGGCACATACCGTATAAAAGTACCGGCAGAAAAAGCGTTCGGTCTTATCTTTTCTTTTTCAGGTTATAGGGACGAGCAAAAAAACTTTTACCTGAGCGAAAATGAAGAGGAACAACTAACGGTTAAGCTTGAACGTACCGGCAAAACCTTACAGGCTGTAGTAATAAAAGATGATAAGCAACGAACCGAAACCGGCCTGGTAAAAATAAATCCTAAAAATGCGAATGTGCTTCCCGGTGCAACAGGGGGTGTAGAAGGCCTTATTAAAATTCTCGTTGGCAGCAATAATGAACTTACGTCGCAGTATTCTGTGCGTGGCGGCAACTATGATGAGAACCTAATCTACATAAATGATTTTGAAATTTACCGTCCTTATCTTGTGCGCAACGGCCAGCAGGAAGGGTTGAGTTTTATTAATCCGGAACTAGCTAAAAATATAAATTTTTATAACGGTGGCTTCCAGGCTAAATATGGAGATAAGATAAGCAGTGTTTTGGATATACAGTACAAAAAACCTTCTTCCTTCGCCGGCTCAGCTTATATAAGCCTTTTGGAGCAAGGCTTTCATTTCGAAGGTGCTACAAAAAATCAAAAGCTTACATGGTTATTTGGTGTCCGCACCAAAACGAACAAGAATTTATTGGGAAGCCAGGAGGTCAAAGGAAATTATATCCCGTCTGCTGCAGATCTGCAGGCTTTCATAACTTATCGTTTTTCACAAAAACTTCAGTTGGAATTGCTGGGAATTATTTCCGGGTCGAAGTTCACCCTCATTCCTGAATCCGCACAAAAGTCAACCGCTGTTTTTTCTCCATTATTTACTGCCAATCTTGGGCTTGATATATTTTTTGAAGGACAGGAAAAAGATAATTACAACACCAATCTTGTTGGTATTAGTCTGAACCAAATAGTAAATAAAAGAGTAAAATTAAAATGGATGGCAAGCAGGTATGGAGATAATGAAAATGAAAACTTTGACATTACCGGTGCCTATCTTTTTGGAGAAAGAGATTTTGATAAAGCCAGGCCGACCTTTGGGCAAATTACCAATCCGCTTGGCGCCGGTGTATTCCAAAATTATGCACGCAATTCATTAAATATTGAGGTTTATAATATCAGCCATAAAGGAAGCTTTGACATGGGAAAGCATTTTATACAGTGGGGCGCCGGTGTTGATCATACCATTATTCATGATAAGCTCAACGAATGGGAATTCCAGGATAGTGCTGGCTATTCTTTGCCCTTCAATCCAAATGTAATTAACTTAAGCAATGTGCTCAAGTCAAAATCAAATTTGACGATTGATAAATATAGTGGTTACATACAGGATAATATTCGTTTAGGCGATTCTGTTAGGGACATTACTTTACTGGGCGGCGTACGATTCAATTATAACTCACTTAATGGAGAATTTATACTGAGCCCCAGGGCGCAAATCAGTTACAAACCAAACTGGAAAAGAGACATAGTTTTTAAAGCCGCCGCCGGTATTTACGACCAGCCGCCGTTTTATCGCGAAATGCGACGATATAATGGTACAGTAAACACCTCGGTAAAAAGTCAAAAAAGTGTACAGTTTGTTGCAGGCTTCGATTATAATCTTTCCAACGGAGAAAGACCTGTGCGTATAACCACCGAAGCATATTATAAGTCACTGACTGATGTGGATCCGTATGATGTCGATAATGTTCGCATACGCTATTATGGTAACAACAATGCAAAAGCATATGCCACAGGAATTGAGACGAGAATTTTTACTGAGTTTGTAAAGGACGCGGAAAGCTGGTTGAGTATTGGCATAAGCCAGACAAAAGAAAATCTTGATAATGATTTCTACTATACATACAAAAATGCAGCGGGTGAAGTTATTAATTCCCAAACAACCGACCAGATGGTTACAGACAGCATACGAACAGATGTAGGTTATGTAAGAAGGCCAACAGATCGGCTGTTCACGCTGGGATTGTTTCTCCAGGATTATTTAAGCACTAATAAAAATTTTAAAGTGCATCTCAATATGATTTATGGCAGTAACATGAGCTACAATATTCCCAACAGTGTAAAATATCGAAATGCATTAATTATAGAACCCTATATAAGGGTAGACGTGGGGTTCAGCGCCTTGTTATTAAGTGAAAAATCTTTACGACGAAGTCACTCTCCTTTTCGCAGTTTTGAAAATATATGGGCCAGCCTTGAAGTATTTAATATCATTGACAGAGCCAACACCATATCATACCAACTCATAAAAGATTTTGCAAACAATACATTCAGCATTCCTAATCGCCTGACTCCAAGGTTAATAAACTTTAAGTTACTGGCGAGGTTTTAACCCGAGTAGGATTTACCAGCCAAAGTTCCTCCGCAGGAGATATAACAGTACGACGGCTTAGGAGTTAGCGAGTGTGTAAAAATTATTATCTTAGAGTCATGGATATCAAAGACCTGATAACAATTGACAAAGAGATTTTGAACGGGCAACCGGTTTTCACAGGAACAAGAGTACCTGTTGAAACTTTGTTTGACCATTTGGAAGCCGGCGTTTCGCTTGACATTTTCCTCGCAGACTTTCCAACCGTGAGCCGGGAACAAGCTATTGCCCTGCTTGATGCAGCCAATAAATTGCTGACTTCTAAAAATGTAGAGGAACTTTATGCGAGTGTTGCTTGACGAGAATTTACCAAAACGTCTTAAACGTGATTTTCCGCGACACGAAGTTTTTACTGTACGAGAAAAATTATGGAACGGTATTAAAAATGGTGACCTTTTAAATTTGATGCATGAGGATAACTTTGACGCTTTACTCACCTTTGATAAAAATTTAAGTCACCAACAAAACTTTTCAAAATACGCCGTTACAGTTTTTTTACTCACAGCAACAATTAATACTTACGAAGAATTAACGAAGCTCTCCGGGAAGATATTGGAATATTTAAGCACGGAAGATTTGCCTGCCGGGCCAATAATTATTATGCCTGATTAGATAGCGAAAACACAGTATATTGTAGGCCTTCCTTAATACAAATAGAATTAAAGCTAAACATGCCGGAACCTTATTTCCACATCACTCAAATAGAATTATACAAATTGTTTATTCCTTTAGAGAAACCATTTGTGATTTCACTTGGCACAATAAATAACGCAGAAAATATTATTGTGATAATCCGCACCAATAAAGATATTAGTGGCTTTGGTGAATGCAGCCCCTTTATGACTATTAATGGTGAAAGTCAGTCAACATGCTTTTTCGTTGGACAACATTTTGCTAAAGCGCTGAAAGAAAAAAATCCTTTGGATATAGAAGGGTGTATGAATGTAATGGATAAAATTATTTATGGAAATACCAGCATTAAAAGTGCATTTGATATTGCGCTTCACGATATTGCTTCACAAAACGCCGGTGTGCCTTTGTATAAATTTCTTGATGGCGCAAAAAATAAAATTTTATATACTGATTACACAGTAAGTATTGGGGAACCACAAAAAATGGCTAATGATGCCTTAAAAATAAAAGAAGCCGGATACCCGGTTATTAAAGTAAAACTGGGTGAAAGTAAAGAAGCAGATATTTTCCGGATACAAACTATCCGCAAAGCAGTTGGAAAAAAAATACCTATTCGCATTGATGCCAACCAGGGCTGGGATGTAAAAACAGCAATAGAAATTTTACAGGGACTGAAAAGATGCAATATTCAATTTTGCGAAGAACCCATTCCGCGTTGGGATTTTATGAATCTTAAGAATGTAAAGAAAAAAAGTCCTATATCCATTATGGCAGATGAAAGCTGCTGTGATCATCATGATGCGCAAAGATTGATTCAGTTAAAAGCCTGTGATATGTTTAATTTAAAATTAGGGAAATCATCGGGACTGTTAAAAGCAAAAAAAATAATCCGGCTTGCTGAAAAAGAAAATATGAAAATGCAGGTAGGAGGTTTTATGGAGTCAAAGATAACGATGACTGCAAATGCTCACCTGGCATTGTGCAGTAAAAATATTCTCTACTGTGATTTTGATACTCCTTTAATGTTTGCCGAAGATCCGGTTACAGCGGGTATTGTCTATAAAGAAAATGGTGTTATTGAAGTTCCGGAAACACCCGGACTTGGCGCCTGGATTGAGAGTGAACGGTTAAATAAAATGGAGAAAATGGTCATTTAAAAAAAAAAATCAGGACAGGGGCGACAGAATATTATTTAAAAAATTTCTTCGTATTTCCTTCTTCGGAACCTGCCTTGTAATAACTCCGGAAATATTCATCAGCGGAAATTGCGCCACTCCCCTTCACTACAAATAAGATTAATAAAATGAGTACGATTATAGAAAGTATAAGTTCACCTGTACCGTGTTCGAGCCCATGGCCTGTGTTTACAAAAAATATGGCCCCGATGAGAATCGGTATTTGTACAATACTTGAAGTTCTTGTAAAAAGGCCTACTCCAATAAATAAGCCCCCCAATAAATTTATGTAAGTGATCAAAAAGGCAATCCATTGAGCATTACTATCAATCATACTGATCGACGTTCTTTGCAGCATGAGGTTCAGATCGGACGAGTCGCGGATAAAAGTTATTCCCTTCCAGAATAAAATAAATCCTAAAGCGATTCTTACTATTGTAAGCCAGCGGGGTTGGCTTACGCTCGCTTTTTCGGTTATATCACCTTCTTTCATAGTCATGATTTATTGTATTTTTAAGATAGTGCATGTTAAAATTAGAAAATTTATCCATCCAATTCCAACAAGGTATATAAAACTTCAATAACAAAAGTTTTTGCCTAATTTGTTTTTAATCGTCATTCCATGAATTCGTTAATCATTTTTTCTTTTTTGCTGATCGCGACCGTTGAAATTTCCTGCACAACAACCAGCCACCTGAAAAGTTCCGGTGATATCACTCATTTGAATTTTTTAAGTGAATACGATGTTCCTTATAACCAAGATTTTCAAAACACAGTTATAGGAGGGCTTTCAGGAATTGACTATGATTCAGCGAGGAATGTGTATTATTTGGTAAGTGACGACCGCTCCGAAAGAAATCCTGCACGGTTTTATGAAGCAGGAATTATCATTAATAACAATAGGATTGATAGTGTCATTTTCCTGGATACAAAATTTTTGAAAACTATTTCCGGTACCATTTATCCGGGTACTCATGCCGATCCATATCATACCCCCGACCCAGAGGCCATACGCTACAATCCGAAAAACAATACACTGGTATGGAGCAGCGAAGGAGAGCGGATTGTAAAATTAAATAATGTTATTCTTGAAAATCCATCCATCACCGAAATGGATGCCGATGGGAAATACTTAGATACTTTTGCGTTGCCATCACAATTAGTCATGCGGCCTACAGAGTCAGGGCCGCGACAAAACAGCGTTTTTGAAGGACTCGCTTTTGCAGACGATTATAAAACATTGTTTGCAAGTGTAGAAGAACCGTTATACAATGATGGCTCACGTGCAGGCCTACACGATTCAACAGGAATTATAAGAATTCTTAAGTTTGATATGTCTTCCAAAAAAACAATAGCCCAATATCCATACATCATTGATCCTGTAGCTTACTCACCCTTCCCGTTGAATGCATTTAAGATAAATGGAGTTTCGGATATTTTATCTCTGGGAAAAAATAAATTGCTGGTAATCGAACGCTCTTATTCAACCGGCAGGCTTGCATGTACCATTAAAGTTTTTATGGCCGACCTATCTTCTGGTGACGATATTAATACAATAGAATCTTTAAAAAATAACCCACAAGTAAAAGCAGTTTCCAAAAAATTATTACTCAATATGGACTCCCTGGGATTTTACATTGACAATATCGAAGGAGCTACTTTTGGCCCTACCCTACCTAACGGTCATAGAACGCTTTTGTTTGTTGCGGATAATAATTTTCAATTTGTTGAAAAGACCCAGTTTCTTCTGTTCGAGCTAGAATAAATCACAACAAGAATTTATGATTGCAATGGTGACAAATCTGCATACCTGTTATTTGCCTGCATTTTTATTAGGCTCAGGCGGTCGTGGCCCCTCTTTATGTTCCGGAATTTTTGTTTCAGGATGTGGCTCTCCCCTGTGACATGTAAAGCAGGTGACAGACATCAACATATATCGTATATCTGCCGTCCCGGTAGAATCCATTTTTTGTTTGTCCATATGATGCTCTATAGAATCGACATGGTCTTTACTTCCGATATGTTCAGGATCCATCTCCATTTCACTAAAATATTTTTTATTTATATCAATTGCCAGTAACATCATCTTACGGGCTACTTCCTTTTCTGGTTTTGCATCGCTTGCAAAATCCCATTCTTTCGGACCCGTATTTACGTGACAAAAATTACATTTCACACCCAATGATTCAGAAAAATGATGCATCACACTATCAAGTTCATGTTCGGAAATATCTTTGGGGAAAATTTTAAGATTTTTAAATTCCGGCTCATTTGATAAAGAAAATGCCTGGAAGAGAAGGACACAGATGATACAGCCGAGAACGATGGTGACGCTTTTTTTCATTACTTATTTATTTTATGCCGAAATTATTAAAATAATCAATCGGTATTAAGAAAATATAATTATTCAATAAACGTTACCCTTATATATTTAACTTTTTCAACTGCATGTGCATAAGTAATTTAGTAAAGGTTTTTTCCTGATCTTTATATTTGAATACAATGAAGTTGGCAATTGTGGAGAATGAAATTTCTAAAATTTAAACGTAAACCCGATTGACAGAAACAATTATTAACCTGGAAACCGTAAACCCGATTGAATTCTTTGGTGTTAACAATGGAAAGCTTGATATTTTAAAAAAGAAATTTCCCCGTCTTAAAATTCTCAGCCGCGGTACCCAAATAAAACTTAGCGGTGCGCCTGAGCAAATTGAAGATGCCAGGGATAAAATAAATCTTGCAGTGCAATATTTAGAACGAAACGGACATATGACTGAGAATTATCTCGAGCAAATTCTTGGTGGTGATGACGAAAAAGTCATTGATAATTTTATTGAAAGAAACCCAAATGATATTTTAGTTTTTGGACCAAATGGCAAAACTGTAAGGGCACGCACAGCTAACCAAAAATTGATGGTGAGCTCGATTGATAAGAATGATATTTTGTTTGCAATAGGACCGGCAGGCACGGGAAAAACTTATACTGCAGTAGCGCTCGCCGTAAGAGCGCTTAAAAATAAACAAGTCAAAAAAATTATTCTTACAAGGCCGGCTGTGGAAGCAGGTGAAAATCTTGGATTTCTTCCAGGTGACCTTAAAGAAAAGATTGACCCATATTTACGGCCACTTTATGATGCTTTGGATGACATGATACCTGCGGATAAGCTTGGTTATTATATGACTACCCGCACAATTGAAATTGCGCCGCTCGCTTATATGCGTGGACGCACCCTCGATAATGCATTTATAATTTTGGATGAAGCCCAAAATTCCACCGATCTGCAATTAAAAATGTTTTTAACAAGGATTGGTGCTAATGCAAAAGCCATCATAACCGGCGACATCACACAAATAGATCTTCCTCCAAAAGTAAAAAGCGGGTTGGAAAAATCAGCAAGGATACTCCGGCATATTGAAGGCATTGGCCATGTTGAGCTGGACGAAGAAGATGTTGTGAGACATAAGCTGGTAAAAGCTATCATACGGGCTTACGACAAAGAAAAAATAAAAGAAATGGAAGATCATAAATGAATTTCATTTTCAAAAAAATAACAATCAGAAGGTGGCCATTGTGCTGCCTTTTATTTTTTTGGAGTGCATGCCATGAAGAAAATCATTACAACACTCGTGTGGCTTCAGTCGTCGATTCAATTAAAGATGAACAAGTCATAAGCGTCGCACTTGATTCAATTTATACGAATGAAAAAAAAGTAGCGCAGGGAGATCTCATTATGCGTACAGGCAGGGATTTTACCAGTGAAACAATGCGGCAACTCTCTATAACAGACAAAACTTATTCGCATTGCGGAATTGCAAGTATCGAGCATGATTCGATTTTTGTTTATCACTCCATCGGCGGAGAATGGAATCCGGATCAAAAATTAAGGAGAGATGCCTTTAAAATTTTTTGCAATCCATTTGAGAACAGGGGTTTTGGTATTTACAGGTATAGGATGAGCAGTGAAGAAAATGAAAACCTCATAAACATTGTGAAAAAATTTTACAAACAGGAAATTATGTTCGACATGCAGTTTGATCTTGCATCCGACGAACGAATGTATTGTTCTGAATTTGTATATAAAGCCGTAATAAAAGCTTTTGGAAATAAGATTTCTTTGCCAACCACCACTTTGAATAAAATCAAATTTATAGCTCCCGATAATCTTTATCTTAACCCGAACTGTACCGAAATAAAGCGGGTGATATTCAACAAGAAATAGAAGCACATTTTAAAATTACTATTTACATTTGCCCAACTAAACAAAAACTTATTTATGAAGAAAATTATTTTATCACTTGCAACAGCCGTCATTTTTATATTATCGGGCTGTTCATCGGGTGGTGGCGATCCAAAAGCAGTTCTTACTAATTTTTTTGACGCATTGGCGAAAAAGGATTTTGCAACTGTAAAAAAATATAGTACAAAAGACAGCGAGGGAATGCTGGGCATGGTGCAAATGGGTATGCAAAATGTCAAAGACACTTCTCAAACGATGATGTATAAAAAAGAAAATGTCGAGATTGGTGATGCCGTTATTTCCGGGGATAAAGCAACTATTCCTGTTAAGGATAAAAAATCAGGAGAAACAACAGATTTCACGCTAAAAAAAGAAAGTGGCGAATGGAAGGTTGCATTTGATAAATCAACCCTCATGGAAATGGCCCAGAAAAAAATGAAAGAACATGGAATGGGTGGTATGCATGATAAAATGAATGACTCACCGGATGTTATGAACAACGAAGGTATGCAATTAGATACTGCTTTTAATAAAGAGAATATAGAAAATGCCCAGAAAATGCTGGACAGCGCTAATAAAATGTTGAATGATGCGAAAAATCAAGCCAAGTAAATTCATTAACATAAGTCCTTTTTTAAAACACCTCTGCAACGGGGTGTTTTTTATTTACAATAAAAAGATAATTACCTTAGTTTTTTAAATTAAACAAATGAACAAAATAGCAAGCCTGCTTATATTTATCCTTCTCTGCGCATGTCACCGTCCTGCTGAAGTGAGAAAGAGTGATCCACTGGAATCAGGCAGGGGGTTTATAGAAGCATCCCTAAAAGGCGATTATAATGAAGCTGAAAAGTATATTTTACAGGACAGCATTAATATTGAGTATTTTAAAGGATTAAAAGACTTCAACGGCAAAAGGAGCAAGGAAGAAAAGGAAGGTTACAGGGAAGCAAATATTCTTATTGACTCAACACAACAAATATCAGATTCAATTACCATCATTACTTATTCAAATACTTATAAAAACAAACCTTCAAGATTAAAAATGGTAAAGAAAAATAATGAATGGCTTGTTGATTTTAAATACACATTCCTCGATAGCATTTAAACTATTTTGATAAGGTAAACAGAATGTAATGAAATTAATTTTAGCAATCGGTATTGGAAGTTGTATTGGAGGCATATCGAGGTATTTTCTCTCACTGTTTATCCAAAATAAATTCCTTTCAGCTTTTCCTTATGGCACAATGGGTGTAAATATTATCGGTTGTTTTCTTATCGGAATTGTTTTTGGACTGAGTGAACGGGGAAATTTTACCATGGAGTGGAGAATGTTTATGGCAACAGGTATCCTGGGTGGATTTACCACGTTTTCTTCCTTTTCCAATGAAACAGTAGGCCTCCTTCGTGATGGCCAGCTATGGCATGCTTTCACTTACGTTCTATTAAGCGTCGTGGTTGGCTTACTGGCAACATTTACGGGTATTTCGTTAATTAAATTTTTGTAACAATGGAATCAAATCCTAACGCAAAACTTCTTAGGATTTTCGTGGGAGAATCCGATAAGGCAGGCCAGCAACCATTGTATGAGGCCATAGTTTTTGAAGCAAAAAAACAATCACTTTCCGGGGCCACTGTAACCAGGGGTATAATGGGTTTTGGCGCAAACAGCAAGGTGCACACCACAAAGCTCTTTGAAATTTCTTCTGACTTACCTTTAGTAATTGAAATTGTTGACACCGAAGAAAAGATACGGGCATTCACCAGGATCGTTGAACAATTATTTGAGCAAACAAAATCGGGGGGATTGATTACAATTGAAAAAGCGGAAGTGATAAGATACAGGGCAGGTAGTAAATAGATAGTTTTTGAGTGGGAGGTTGAAGGTGGAGGGTTGATGGAAACTTAGAAATTTCATTAATTAAAAAAATCATTTATAAATAAATATTATGTACGTTTTACATCCATGGCACGGCGCACACTATGGTGAGGATGCCCCACAGTTGGTAAATGCTCTTATTGAAATTTCAGAAGGGTCAAAGTCAAAATATGAAATTGATAAAAAGACCGGCCTGCTTAAATTAGACAGGGTAATTTATTCTTCTTTTCATTATCCTGTAAATTATGGCTTAATTCCACAAACATTAGGACAGGATGGTGATCCATTGGATATTCTTGTCATGTGCTCAGAATCTATACAACCATTGTGCCTTGTTGAAGCATACGTAATAGGAAATATGCAGATGATTGACACTGGTTTAATAGATGATAAAATAATTGCCGTAGCGGCAAAAGACCCTGGCGTAAATTATATAAAAAGTATGGATGATTTACCACAGCATTTTATTAAGGTCCTGAAAAATTATTTTGAACAATACAAAGTCTTAGAAAATAAAAAGGTCGAAATCAATGATTTTCAAACAAAAGAAAAAGCGTTTGAGATTATTAATGAGTCTATTGAATTTTACAAGCAAACTTTTCCAAAATAAATTAAATTAATTATATGAGCTTACAGGTGATTATTATTTTGCTACTGGTAGGATTAGCTGCAGGAGTAATGGGAGGGCTTGTTGGGGTTGGCGGAGGAATTATTATCGTGCCCTCACTTATATATTTTTTAAACTTTTCGCAAAAAGAGGCCCAGGGTACTTCCCTTGGCATTCTGTTGCTGCCCATCGGAATTTTAGGTGTGTTGCAATATTATAGAGCAGGTTATATAGACATGCGCTCAATATGGCTCGTAGCTTTTGGCTTTTTAGCCGGAAGTTATTTCGGAAGTAAAATCGCCTT
>JBBSPK010000073.1:0-14433 GCA_038258875.1 Chitinophagales bacterium | reverse complement strand
GAGTCTTTTAAAGTTGAAAACTGGTTTGATTGCGGTAAAAAAGAAACCCTGCTTCAATCTAATTCTATATTGTTGGAAAAATTCGGTGGTACAATCGCAGAATCCAACAAATTTGAAAATACGATCTTCATTCCGCCGGTAAGCATTGCCGAGGGTTGCGACATAAAAAACTCTATAATTGGCCCACACGTGGCTATGGGCGAAAATACGATTGTTCATTCTTCAATTATTAAAGCTTCTATCATCGGGTCGTTTTCAAAACTGTATGATGTTATGCTGGATGATTCACTTATTGGAAATGATACGGAAATAAGGGGTGAAACCCGGTCACTTAATATTGGTGATAATACCGAAATTGATTTAGGCTCCTGATTAGTTGTTCATGTGATTTCCAAACAGGCTATATGTTTTCAAACCGTATTACCCGGCTTTTTAATATTGAGTACCCTATAGTACAGGCGGGAATGGTATGGACAAGCGGATGGCGTTTAGCCAGCGCTGTTAGTAATGCCGGAGGGCTTGGAATGCTGGGAGCGGGAAGTATGAACCCTGCTTTACTTGAAGAACATATTAAAAAATGCAGGACGGCAACGAACAAGACCTTTGGTGTAAATCTCCCCTTACTATACGCTGACGTTGATAAGCAAATTGAAGTTATTATCCGGAACAAGGTTGAGATAGTTGTAACATCGGCAGGTAATCCGTCTTCATTTACCGGAATATTAAAACAGGAAGAAATTAAAGTAATGCATGTTGTAAGCAGTAGCCGCTTTGCTATAAAAGCGGAGTTGGCAGGTTGTGACGCTGTTATTGCCGAAGGCTTTGAAGCCGGTGGCCATAATGGAAGAGAGGAAACAACGACTTTGGTTCTGGTACCACTGGTTTGCGAATCAGTAAAAATTCCGGTGATTGCCGCCGGAGGCATTGCTACAGGACAACAAATGCTGGCCTGTATGGTATTAGGCGCTGAAGGTGTGCAAATGGGAAGCCGTTTTGTTGCCTCTGAAGAGGCATCATCGCATATAAATTTTAAAGATGCCGTGGTACATGCAAAAGAAGGAGATACAATGCTTACTTTAAAAGAACTGACCCCGGTACGAATGATGAAAAATAATTTTTACAATGAAATAATAAAAGCCCATGGGCAGCATGCAGGTGCACAAGAATTACAGGAATTGCTGGGAAAGGGAAGGGCTAAACGCGGAATGTTTGAAGGAGATATGAGCGAAGGTGAGTTGGAAATAGGCGAAGTAAGCGCACTTATAAAAGACATAAAACCTGCGGAACAAATTATTAAAGATATCTGGCTGCAATTCAATGAGGTATTGAAGAAGCCACTGAAATAAAATCCTATATTTGCTCGTTTTAAAACATATTATCCATTAATCCATTTCAAATGTGTTTTTCCAAAGGAAAGTTTGGCCATAGAAAATCTTTTTTATTTATACTGGTTTCTCTTTTATTTTTTCTGTGTTTAACTGCTGTTTCATATGCTCAACTACCCACGGAAACACCTGACCTGCCCATCGACCCCAACGCATTAAAAAATGCCACACAATCCGAGCTTCAGAATTATTTGAGAGACAATAACCCGCAGCAAAAAAAAGCTGGTGAAGATGTACATAAAAATTCAGGTGACTTAAAGAATAGAAATATTGTAACAAAAGACAGCACCCAAAGAGATGATTTTAAAAAACAGGTATATAATCCGGAAGAAGTGTATGGAAGTAATCTTTTTCAAAACGATCAAATCATGGAACTGTCTCAGTTATCAACTCCGCCGCTTGATTACCCGATAGGTGTTGGGGATCATATAGTGGTATCCCTTTGGGGAGGAGCCGATTTCGAAGAAAATTATGAAGTGGCCCGTGATGGAACTATTTTCCCATCAGGGCTCGGTAAAATAACGGTGCAGGGGTTAACTTTTGATAATGCCCGGCGTATTATAGAGGATCGTTTTAAAAGAGTAATTCCTCCCTCGACCAATGTGTCTGTTACACTTGGCCAGCCTCGCAGTATTGTTATCCAGGCGTCAGGCGAAGTACAGAACCCGGGGCCGAAGGTTGTATCAGCATTTACAAATGCGTTAAATGTAATTGCGCTTTCAGGTGGCATTACGCAGTTTGGTAATATGCGAAATATCCTCATTTCCCGAAATGGTAGAATTATTGATTCGGTGGATGTATATAAATATTTGACGTCAGGTGATTACGGCAAGCACCTTTATCTTGAAAATAATGATTTTGTGATTGTTCCTTTTTTTGATAAACAGGTACTGGCATCGGGACAGTTTAAAAGGCCCATGTATTACCAGCTTAAAGCTGGGGAAGGGATGGGCGCACTTTTAAAATATGCGGGAGGGTTTAACTCCGAAGCTTATCAATCCGGGGGAGTAATTATCAGGAACGTGAATGAAAAACAAACCATAAAGAATGTAAATTTTAATGCCTTAGGGTTAAAAGCCAACAATGAAATCACTGATGAAATGTTGTATGATGGAGATGTTGTTGTTGTAAATCCCATTAATTCCGGTCTAAAGAATAAAGTATTGGTTAAAGGTGAAGTTGCCTATCCAAATGTTTATGAAATAAGGCCCGGCGACAGGTTATTTGATATAATAAACAGGGCTGGTGGAATCACCCCTAATTCATACGTTAGCAGGGCTTATGTTTATAAAGGCGCAGGCGATTCAGCAAATGTGAAATCCGACAAAATTGACGTGAGTCTTACTGATCTGAATAAAAATGTAAACAGTTTTTATAATATTCCTATTGAACCAAATGATATTATTGAAGTATTTAACAGGAACCAGTTTGCAGATAAACAATTTGTTACCATTGAAGGAGAAGTTCGCAATCCCGGTAAGTTTCAGCGCTTTGGCGGCATGTCCTTAAAAGACCTTTTATATTTTGCAAACGGCTTAAGGCCATCTGCTGAATTCGGTAAAATTGTAGTATCGAGTGTGGTGGATGTTGATTCGGCACAACAAGGTTTAAAGCCTACTAAAACTATTATCAATACTTACTCAATCAAAACCAATCTTGAACTGGATTCTGTCACCGAAAATATAAAGTTAAAACCCTATGACCAGGTATTTGTGAGGAAAAATCCCACTTTCCATTTACAGCAAAATATTAAGCTGGATGGAGCAGTTAGCTACCCCGGAACCTATTCTAAACTTGAGGAAAATGAACATCTTTCTTCGTTTATTGAAAGAGCTGGCGGCCTTAAAGAAAATTCAAATGCCGGCGGCGCTATTTTATATAGGTTACGTGATACATTAGTGAGGGAAAATCCTCTGTTAAAGAAAAACCGAACACAATATATACGCGATTCAGTTGGGGAAATTATTGATAGTGTCGTTTTCAATCCGACAGAACCTATCAGCATCGATTTGCTCAAAGCATTGGCGAATAAAAATTCAAAGTATGACATGGTATTACAGGAAGGCGATGTAGTTTATATACCTGAGATCAATCCAATAATAAGTATTAAAGGAGCTGTACAATCAGAGCTGAAAATTTATTTTGATAAGCAACATTCGAATCTTTCGTATTATATTGATAAGGCAGGGGGCTTCGGTATAAGGCCATGGCGAAAAAGAATTTATATTACGTATGCGAATGGTCGAAGCAGGCGAACGCACAATTTTGGTTTTTTTCATTTTTATCCTAAGGTTGAGCAAGGAAGTATAATTGTTGTGCCGCAAAAGCCGGAGGGTACAAATTTTGGTGATTTTGCTTCGAAGGTTCTTGTAACAGCCGTACCCCTTTTTATGGCCTACATACTTACAAGATTATAATTAACTTTTATGACCACCCAGGAACTAACAACGGCAATTTATCAACGATTAAGAAAAGCGAGGTTTATTATAATAATTGTTGGCATTTTAACCTCTGCTGCCTTAGTTCTATATATCAAGCAGAAACCGGTCACTTATACCTCAAGAGCTTCAATATTTCCATTAACAAGTGGTAATGACAATAATGCAACATCGTCTACCTTAAGTGCATTATTAGGGGCCGAGAGTACTAAAAGCTTTACTGATGACGCATCCATAAATATTATTGAATTAGCTCAAAGCAGAACTACAAGGGAAGAAGTTGCTTCTATTCGTGATTCGTCAAGTGGTAATAGAACAATTGCAGAGCTGCTGGTAAATGATATTAATAATCATCGTGGATGGTTTGAAAAGGAAGCCAAAATGCCTACAAACCAATATGCTCTTATAACATGGGCTGGCCAGGTTTTAAAGGAAGGCCTTGATGCTTCTTTGAATAAAAATAATATGCTTATCCTGTCCTATACGGGGCGTAGTCCCGATCTGGTAAGAACCATCAGCTATGGCTTTATTGATAAGATATCACTTTTTTACATTCAGCTTAAACAGGAAAAAGCAAGAAGAGACTTTGAATTTGCCACGAATAAGGTTGATTCTTTAAGGAGCGTAATGAACACTCAAGACGACCAGTTAATTGCAATTGATAAGAGAACCTTGTTTACAAATACAGATAAGCTTGAATTTAGAGTTCCTACGGAAAACTTACTTGCCGATAAACAAATGATACGCCAGCAATATGCACAGGCAATAGCTAACCAGCAAAATGCGGCGTATAAGCTTCAAAAAGCAACGCCCGTTATTAAAGTGCTTGACAAGCCGGAACCGCCTTATGATATTGAGAATAAGTCTGCTCTTTTATATGGTACCCTGGGGTTGTTTGCAGGGCTGCTTTTTTGTTCTTTATTATTTGTAAGCCGGATAATTTTAAAATTCATGCAGCAGGAAATAAATAAAGCAATCTTTGGAGCAGGTACTGAAAAAAATACAAATACACCCGCAACTACAGTTTCATGATTTTCTGAATAACCACCTTCCCATTTCCCTGAAAGTTACTTTTTTGCCATACAATAAAATACCTGTGCGGTAGATTTTTGCAGCCAGCATTGTAGTTAAAATAAAGCCCGCGATTAAAGAAATCATTGATACGGCAATTTGCCATAATGGTACGCTGCCCGATGGAATTCGTGCCATCATAACGATGGGTGATGAAAATGGTATCATACTTCCCCAGACGGAAAGAGGAGCATCGGGTTTACCCGCTGCTGTCGTCATGATTATGAATGACAAAATAATAGGCATTGTTATCGGCAACATTAATGATTGCGCTTCCTGGGGATCTTCGTTCACCACGCTTCCTACTGCGGCAAATAACGAGGCATAAAATAGATAGCCTCCAATAAAATAAAAAAGAAAGCAGGGAATAATAAGGCCCCATGGCGCCTGGAGAACTTCATTTTTAGTATTTAAAAAACTTAATGCAGCAGAATTGTTTGCTGCTGAACCCATAGATCCATTTGCAATTTGTGCATTTTGCAACATGTCATGCGATATACTTGCCGAAACAATGGATGACAACCCTACGATGAGCACAATCCATATCAACAATTGAGTAATGCCTACTGCAGCAATCCCAATAATTTTCCCCATCATTAATTGGAACGGCCTTACTGAACTGATAATTACTTCCGCAATGCGGTTCATTTTTTCTTCCATAACACCACGCATTACCGCAGCGCCATAAATAAATAATGTCATATAAATTAAGATACCGCTGCCAAAACCAATACCATAAGATAAACCCGAATTTGATTTGGAAGTTTTATCTCCCTGTTTTATTACGGTACTGAAATTGTACAATTGTTCTTCATCAATTCCATTTATAGAATCCAAAACCTTTTTGTTGATATTATTTTCAAGGAACGCCTTGTTTCTAATGGCAGCGTTTATTTGATCTCTCACTTTTTCTTCTGCAGTAACTCCCAGTTGTTTTTCAGAAATAAGCGAGATGGAATCCTGTGCAGAGTTGTATTCATTTGGAATTTGCAGAAAGGCAGAATAACCTTTTTGCTTAAAATTATTCACATTTACATCTGAAGGAAATTCATAAGTAATTACTTTGTCGCTCTGGAAGCTGCTTTTAAAAATACCATTATCATCTCTTACCGCGATTTTTTGTTTCTCGACGCTCTTTATTGAAAAATACGCCGATGCCACAATAAATCCTACAAAAAATAAAGGGAGTAAAATTGTCGAAAGGATGAAAGTCTTGTTTCTTACTCTCGTCAAATATTCCCTTTTTATAACCAGCCATACTTTATTCATATCAAATTAAATTATTGTAATGCTTGTATTATTGTTTGAACATTCTTTTTTAAAAAACCTTTTCAAATTGTCTTGAAGCTTTTGTATCCTCAACCTTTTTTATAAAAATATCATTGAGGGATGGCAATATTTCGTTGAAGGAAATAATGCTCGCATTATGCGTTAGAAATTGCTGTAGTACCGCCGCCGGATTATATCCTGTGTTTATCTTTACAGTTAAAAAATTGTCTTTTGAGTTTATGATTTCAAATACATTATTTTCAAATGGTTGTGGAATTTCTTCAAACCCAACCTTAAAAATATTTTCTTTGCAATCGTGCTTAATTTGTTTTACGCTCCCGTCTAAGATTTTTTTTCCTTTATTAACTAAAACAATCTTATCACAAATTTCTTCAACCTGTTCCATCCTGTGCGTACTGAATATGATTGTTATCCCTTTCTGGGCAAGCTTAAAAATTTCATCTTTTATTAAACTGCTGTTTACGGGATCCAAGCCGCTAAATGGTTCGTCAAGAATAAGAAGACGCGGCTCGTGCAATACAGTAATAACAAATTGAAGCTTTTGGCTCATCCCTTTACTTAAATCATCTACTTTTTTATTCCACCAGCTTTGCATTTCGAATTTTACAAACCAGTCTTTTATTTTTTTTTCGGCATCCGTACGACTCATTCCTTTGAGCCTGGCGAGGTATAAAGCCTGCTCGCCAATTTTCATTTTTTTATATAAGCCTCTCTCTTCAGGCATATAGCCAATTTTAAGAACATCTTTTGCCGGGTCAAATTTTTTTCCTTCAAATAAAATATGTCCGCTATCCGGGTAAAATATTCCCGTAATCATTCTTAATAGAGTTGTCTTACCTGCTCCGTTCGGTCCCAGCAGGCCGAAAATACTTCCCTGTGGAATAGAAAAAGATATATCATCCACAGCCTTTTGTGTGGCATAATATTTTTTAAGATTTTGTAATTCAAGTATGTCCACTTATTAAAAATTTAGTTCTGTAATTATAATTAGATATGTCAGCTTTCTAAAGCACAAATCTGAGTTAGAATACCGGTGTAAAGTTGCGAAGGTATTGAACGTTAATAAATGAAAGGCAGTAGCGGTTAAAAGATTTACTTATTATTATAAGTTAATCACACATTCAATAGGACAGCAATTGTTTTGGCAACTCTTTCGCCATCCATTGCAGCACTTACAATTCCCCCTGCATAGCCTGCCCCTTCACCGCAGGGAAAAAGGTTCTTTATTTGTGGATGATGAAGAAATTCATTGTCACGGGGAATTCGTACAGGAGAAGAAGTACGGCTTTCAGTAGCAACCAATACCGCCTCATTGGTATAATAGCCGGGGCTTTTGTTTTTTGAAGGCATCTTTTTCGCAAAAGCTTTTAAAGCTTTTTGTAAACGATAACTTACGAAAGGCGGTAATATTTGTTTAAGGCTTGCCGCCTTTATGCCAGGCAGGTAAGAGCATCCCGGCAGAGTTGATGAAAATTTATCTTCTGCAAAGTCTGCCATTCTCTGGGCAGGGGCAACAAAATTTCCACCACCTGCATTAAAGGCGCTTTGCTCAATTTCACTTTGGAAGTACATCATAAGCAACGGTGAATCTATGTTTTTAAAGTTCTCCGACGATTTAACAGATGGAAGATATTTTATTACATCTTCTGTTTCCACCTGCACAACTATACCACTATTTGCATAGGGGTTATTTCTTTTTGACGGGCTCCAGCCGTTTACAACGAGTTCGCCGTCGCCTGTTGATGCGGGCGCTATAATGCCACCGGGGCACATGCAAAACGAAAATACGCCACGGTTATCCACTTGTTCAACGAGGCTATATGTGGCTGGTGGAAGGTGGAAATTTTGAAAATTTTCTGTAGGGGGGCCGTGTTGAGAACTGCCATACTGGATTGCATTGATCAAGGCTTGCGGATGTTCAATTCGGACTCCTAACGCAAAGGGTTTGGCAATAATTAAAATATTTTTTTTATGAAGCAGTATAAAAATGTCGCGGGCTGAATGGCCTGTGGCAAGAATAAAGGAATTCCCGGTAAATGCTTCTCCATTTGTAGTTGTTACTTCTTTAATGATGCCTTTTTCAATTTTAAAATCTTCTACTTTCTTATTGAAATGAAACTCTCCGCCACAATCAAGTATTCGTTTACGCATTGACGTTATAATCTGTGGAAGTTTATTGGTACCTATGTGAGGATGAGCCTCGTATAAAATATTTTCATCTGCGCCAAAATAAAAAAACAAATTTAACACCCGGTCAATGTTTCCACGCTTGGTGCTCCGGGTATACAATTTCCCATCACTATAAGTGCCGGCACCTCCTTCTCCAAAGCAGTAATTACTTTCGCTATTAATAACACCTTCTTTGTTTAATACTGCGAGATCTCTTCGCCTTGTTTTTACATCTTTTCCCCGTTCAAGAATTACAGGTTTTATTCCAAGTTCAATAAGTTGTAAAGCAGCAAATATTCCGGCAGGGCCCGCACCGATAATAACAACTTTTTTTTTGGATAAGGTTACGTCTTTGAAATTAAATTCAGGGAAAATTTTTTTCTGAAATGGTTCATTGATAAAAGCATTAACAGTGAGGTTAATCCAAACCATTTTACTTCGTGCATCAATAGATTTTCTTAAGATATTATAGCCGGAAACATCTTCCGCATTTTTTCCCGAAATTTTTGCGATAAGGTCGTGTATAGCATCGGCATCCTCAACTTCATGAGGCAGAAGCTTGATAGAAATTTTTTGTTGCATATAATAGTTTCAGGTTTTTATCCTGGAAAACTGTTTCATGTAAACCGTGGTAAAGTCCGGCCCCTTGCGGGTTTGGGATTAAAACGGAAGATCGTCAATAGCGTCCTGCGATGACGAAGTAAATGTATCAAGAGGTTCAAGATGATCATCATCTGATGAGGCTTCTTTGCCTGAATGTAAAATTTGTTCGATGCGCCATGCGTCCAGGTTATTAAAATAAGAAGTGCGGCCATCCTTATCCCACTTGCTGCCCTTAATGTTGAAATAAACTTTTATTTCATCTCCCGCATTCACCCTGTCAACAATATTAGTGCGGTCCTGCACGCATTGAAATTTAATATAGTTTGTAATTATTTTTCCGTTAATATCTTCAGATTTTTCGACAACGAACTCACGTACTTTGAACGTTTCCGTGCGTTGCATTGTTTCAAATTTTTCCAAAAGCTTTCCTGTTAATTCATAACTCATAAATTATTTTTTAATCTTTAAAGATATAGTCATTTGCGTTAAAATCTCCTTTATTTATTTTGAAGCGCAAAAATGTTTTGCACATTTATTTTTCTTTAAATCAGAGGAGCAGAAAAAATATAAAAAAATTCGAAAATCTCTAAAAGAAAACGGTTTTTTATCTGTAAACCAATACGGGCTTACTTATAAAAAAATGCAGAATTAATTAAAATAAATTTCTTTCTTTTTTTCAACCGCCATACTGTTGTTAAGGTGATAAAAACAAAGAATAAAAAATTTTTTTTTCAACAAATTATTTTGATATTCGCTGTCTTACCATGAAAATATTTATTAAATGATTTTAGTATAAATTTTCCTGGTGATCCTCCAGAACCAGGTATTTTCTAAATCAAAAAAAACGGCTTACGGAAAAATGGATAAAGCTTGCGAAACAGTTTGGCATAATTGTCTCAATATTATAAAAGATATAGTGGAGTGGCAGCATTACAAAACCTGGTTCGAGCCCATTGCTCCTGTTTTGTTAAAAGATAAAGTGTTAACCATACAAGTACCCAGTCAATTTTTTTATGAGTATATTGAAGAACATTACGTAAACCTGCTCGCAAAAACTTTGAAGAGAGAACTGGGAAAAGAGGCGAGGCTGGAATATCGAATAATGGTTGACAGTGGCAACAACAATAATAAACCCCTTATGATGGATATTCCCGGCCAGGGATATAAATCATATTCAAATAATGAAATGGATTTTCCTTTAGTAATAAATAACCCTGTTAAGAACCCTTTTGTAATTCCCGGGCTTAAAAAAATGCAAATAGATCCGCAATTGAATTCTATATATGTGTTCGATGCGCTTATTGAAGGCGATTGTAACCGGGTGGCAAGGCGTGCCGGAAAAACGGTTGCAGAAAAACCTGGTTCTACTTCCTTTAACCCATTGGTAATTTATGGCGGAGTGGGTTTGGGAAAAACTCATCTTGCCCAGGCAATAGGAAATGAGGTAAAAAGGCTACATAATAATAAGGTTGTTTTATATGTAAGCTCCGAAAAATTTATTAACCAGTTTGTTGACCATAGCCGTAACAATGCTATAAATGACTTTATACATTTTTACCAGTTAATAGATGTATTAATAATCGATGATGTACAGTTCTTTAACCGTGCCGAAAAATCGCAGGATGCTTTCTTTGCAATATTTAATCACTTACATCAAAGCGGCAAACAATTAATTCTTACTTCAGATAAGCCGCCAAAGGATTTGGAAGGAGTGCAGGAAAGATTGCTAAGCCGTTTCAGATGGGGACTTAGCGCTGATTTGCAGGTTCCGGACTATGATACTAAAATTGAAATTCTTGAAAGAAAAATGAAGAATAACGGGATGGATGTGCCTAAAGAAGTTGTTAAGTATATTGCTTATAATATTCAAAACAATATCCGGGAGCTCGAAGGGGCTTTAATTTCCCTGTTGGCACAATCTTCGCTAAATAAACGTGAAATTGATCTTGAATTAGCTAAAAAAGTTTTGAGAAATTTTATAAAATCGTCATCAAAGGAAATAACTATCGATACCATTCAAAAAATGGTGTGCGATTATTTTGATGTACCGTATGAAAAATTGCTTCAAAAAACAAGGAAAAGGGAAATCGTACAGGCAAGGCAAATCTCCATGTTCCTTGCAAAGGCATTCACAAAAAATTCATTAAAAACCATAGGCGAGCACTTTGGCGGACGCGACCACACCACCGTAATTCATAGTTGCCAAACGGTTAAGGATTTAATGGATACCGATACTTTATTTAAAGAAAGTGTAATTGAGCTTCAACAAAAAGTACAGCTTGCTGCTATGTAATCTTTCATAACTTTTCAAGAGTTAATCCGCAATTATTTATTTTAGTTTTTGAAATGCAAATGTTACTTTTGCAACCCTTAATACTTAAAAAGGAGAGGTGCCTGAGAGGCCGAAAGGAACGGTTTGCTAAATCGTCGTACGGGTTAAACTGTACCGTGGGTTCGAATCCCACCCTCTCCGCAGGACTTTAAGGAGAAACTGGTAAACTTTTTTGAAGGGGAATTGAGTTCACCCTCTCGCAAACAATTCTTAATTGTAAAGAAATATCTCGGGGCGTAGCGTAGCCCGGTCATCGCGCCACATTTGGGATGTGGAGGTCGCAAGTTCGAATCTTGCCGCCCCGACAAAGGCCTCTGGTTTATTTCAGAGGTTTTTTGTTTTCCAAACCACACCGGAATTGATATGTACCTGAAATGTGAGTGATGAACCGAACAGGGTCATTTAAAATCCGGGGTGCCTATAATCTAACAGCACATTTGACAGGTGAGGAAAAATCTCGGGAAAGCTATCAAATTTTGCCCAATTAGTTTTCACAATAAATACGAAAGGTCTGATTTGTGATGAATCACTTTGCGTGAAAAATACTCTTTGCCTTTTTTGAAATAAAATAAAGTGGCTGATTCTTTTCCACTATATTTCAGAACATTATTTTCCATTTTCAAAGCCGTTCCTTCAGGCAGGCAAACAATAGGAATTCCCGGATTTATTTTTATAAATTCTTCTAATCTTTGATCCCTGGTTTCACCATTGAATCCTTTTATTTTTTTATTGATATAATGTGGATTAATCTGAAAAGGGAAAAATTTTAGAGCACTAAAAGATTTTGGCTCAACAATGGGCATATCATTAGTAGTGCCAATAGTTTGCGCGGTAATATTAGAACCCGCGCTCCAGCCAATGTAAGGCGTGCCAGCATTTACTTTTTCCCGAATTGTGTTCAATAAATTTAATTGGTAAATATCATGAAGTAGTTTAAAAGTATTTCCGCCTCCAACCATGATTACATCATTTTTATCAATTATTGATTTCGCATTTTTAGAAAATACAGTCTCTATGTTATATGGTAAACTTTTTAAAGCTTCTTTAACCTTACATGTATATTTTTCATAATTTTTATCTACTGAAGCAAAAGGAATAAATCCAATATTTGTTGATTTACTGCCAAGAAAATTCTTGATAAATGGTATGGCAGGTTCCAAATAAGCAGAATTTCCTGACGTGGAACTACTTAACGCTAAAATTCTTTTCGAAAGCATTTCTATAAATATTTTGAAACAAATATAACTGTTATGAACATACGAAAATTATTACTATTTTAGAATTAATTCAATATTATTTAATTCTTCTCTTGAAAAATGATCATTTTTCAGGCACCCTATTGCATCAATCACCTGAATGGATTTACTGGCGCCAAGGATAACCGAAGTTATTCTTTCATCTTTCAAAATCCACGCAAGAGCCATTTGTGCAAGAGTTTGATTTCTTTTTGCTGCCACTTCATCCAGTTTTTTTACCTTACTGATTACTTCATTTGTAACCTGGTTTTTGTTGATGGCGCCATTTTCAAGATGTCTTCCTACTCTGGAATCTTCAGGAATTCCTTTTAAATATTTATTGGTAAGTAATCCTTGCGCCAATGACGAAAAAGTGATACATCCTACTTTTTCTTTTTCTAATAAATCCAATAATGCCTGCCTGTCCGGCAGGCAGGCATTTTCAACCCAGCGATCCAGCATTGAGTATCTTGCCTGGTGAATAAGACAGGGAGTGCCTAATTGTTTCAGAATTTCAATTGCTTTTGCAGCTTCAGTTGGCTTGTAATTGGAAATGCCAACATATAGAGCTTTACCTTGTCGTACTACCAGATCAAGAGCAGACATAGTTTCCTCCAAAGGAGTTTCCGGATCGGGGCGATGGTGATAAAAAATATCTACATATTCTAATCCCATTCTTTTTAAACTTTGATCAAGACTTGATACTAAATATTTTTTGGAACCAAAATCCCCATAAGGCCCATCCCACATTTTATATCCGGCCTTTGATGAAATAATTAATTCATCACGAAATGGTTTTAAGTCTTCTATAAATATTTTCCCGAATGTTTCTTCAGCAGCTCCGGGAGGAGGACCATAATTATTAGCTAAATCAAAATGAGTAATTCCATTATCAAAAGCAGTATGGACAATATTTCTACAGTTTTGATAGTCATCGATTTTACCAAAATTGTGCCATAAGCCTAATGAAATTAATGGTAATTTAATGCCGCTTTGACCGCATTTTCTATATTGCATATCATTGTATCTGTCAGTATTGGGAATGTATTTCATAATTTATTTTGATTCTTTGAATATCAGTAAATAGTTATTAAGAAGGTTTATTGGCTAATATAATGATTATTGGTGAGAGATGCTTCCTTGAGTCGGTCAAAATAAAGAAGAAAAATTATTCAAAACTTATCCTTGTATCATTAGGCTTCAAAACAGGATTCAAAATTTCCTAAATATAGACTCTGTCAATAAAAAATCCGTATATAAAATAAGAAAATGTCGCCATCAACGTCAGAAATAAATATTTATTGCCTTTTTTTAAAAAAAAATTTCAACAAATGATAATAAATTGATGTTGTTATTGTAGATTTGGGAAATTTAAAAATCTACCTAAAACAGAATCAAACATGAATAATTTTACTAAGGCGATAAAACCCGCATTCATTGCACTATTTCTGGGAATCATTACGCTAAACGTTAACGCACAAAATAATGCACTTGACTTTGATGGTACAAATGACTACGTTGAGATTCCTTATAGCGCAACCTATACACCCAATATATTTTCCCTACAGCTAAATGTAAAAATCAATGGTAATAATGGGCTTCCTCAAGCCATTTTTAATAATGGAGGAAAAGTTGGAGGAATATACGAGGGATTTGGCATTTATGTATTGCCCGATGATAAAATATATGTTTTTTATGGTAATGGCGGAGCGTCTTTTTTAACTTTAGACGACCCAACACCTATTAGCTATGGAGTATGGACTAATGTTGCTGCGACTTATAATGGCACAGCAATTAATCTTTATATTAACGGAACTCTTGTAAACTCTATTGTAACTACTATTTTAACAAATCCGTCTCTACCGATAAGGTTGGGTGCAGGAAATTCTGAAGGATCACCATTGTATTTT
>JBBSPK010000072.1:0-14611 GCA_038258875.1 Chitinophagales bacterium | reverse complement strand
TGGAAAAATGATGATGAAGAAGGAGGTAAGAATTTATTTGAGCAGGATTTTTTTAAAGCTCAGTTGAAAAGGCTTCGCAAAGAGGATCTTAAATATTCCTACACGAAAATAACCAACCACCAGGATGCGCAGAAGCTTGTAGATAATATGCATAACCTGTTGAGTAATGATATAAGTATTATCGTTTACAACTTTGTAGATATGCTTAGCCATGCACGTACCGAAATGGAAGTGCTTAAAGAGCTTGCCGCAGACGAGATAAGCTATAGGAGCCTTACTACTTCATGGTTTGAGCATTCGCCACTGCACCAGGCATTAAAAAAAATAGCGGATAAAAAATTAAACCTCATTGTCGCAACCGATCACGGAAGTGTGAGGGTTAACAGTCCGCATAAAGTAGTTGGTGATAAACAGACCACCGCTAACCTTCGCTATAAACATGGACGTAACCTTAATTATGATCCTAAGGAAGTATTGTCTTTCCGTGATCCAAGACAGGCTGGTTTACCTGTGCCAAATATAAATTCATCGTTTATTTTTGCCAAGCAGGATGGATATTTATGTTATCCTAACAATTATAATCATTTTGCAAATTATTATCGCAATACATTCCAACACGGTGGCGTGAGCCTGGAAGAAATGATTATACCGGTTATTCGTATGACAACAAAAGTGTAGCAGCGCAATAAATTAAAGGCTTTTTTTAATTGATGTAAATTTGCCTCAATTGAAATAAAATAAGATAAGGTTTGTCGATGAAATATAACCAGAATACATTAAAAAAATTGGAAGATATTCTTGATGAATGTGGATATATAGTAAGATATGAACGGGGTTCATTTCAGAGTGGCTATTGCATCCTTGAAGATAAAAAAGTTGTTGTTCTCAATAAGTTTTTGAATGCTGAGGGAAGAATAAATACATTGCTGGAGCTTATTCCCTCTATAAAAATCAATTACGATATGCTTACAAAAGATTCTCAAAAAATGTATGATGAAGTTATTCATCAAAGTGAAACTTCTGCGAATTAAAAACCTTCTATCTGCATTTCTATTTATATTTTTTTAGCTTTGAATAGTGAGTTATCCTAATTTAACAGTCACATTTCTTGGTACCGGAACCAGTGGTGGCGTGCCAATGATAGCATGCACGTGCTATATTTGTTCATCCCGTGACGAAAAGGACAAACGTTTAAGAAGCAGTATCCTGGTTCAGAGCAGCACAACTACTTTGGTTGTTGATACTACGCCTGATTTTCGCACTCAAATGTTAAGGGAAAATATAAAAAAACTCGATGCAGTAATTTTTACTCATTCTCATAAAGATCACGTCGCGGGGTTAGACGACGTGAAGGCATTCAATTTTTTTCAAAAAAAGCCTATGGATATTTATGCCAATGCCCTCACGCAGCAAGCGCTTAAAAAAGAGTTTTCGTATGTTTTTGCCGAAAAAAAATATCCTGGAATTCCCAATATCAATATGCACACAATTACTGATGAAGCTTTTATTATAGGCGATATCAGGATAACTCCAATTCTTGTTTATCATTTGCAAATGCCGGTTTTAGGATTCAGGTTTGGAAACTTTGTATATATAACAGATGCCAACAAAATTGATGAAAATGAAAAAGAAAAAATTAAGGGTTGTAATACAATTGTTTTAAATGCCCTTCGCAGAAAAGAACACATTTCTCATTTTACTTTGCAGGAAGCAATTGATCTTGCTGATGATATGAAAGTACCCAATGCTTACTTTACACACATAAGCCACCAGCTTGGAACTCATAAAGAAATAAACGCTGAGCTTCCGAGTCACAGGCAACTTGCATGGGATGGCTTAAAACTCGAATTTTGAATAATATACCAATTATCCTATTTGACTTTTAAGGTTAAATAAGTATTTTACTTTAAAATGATAATTGTGTGGAAACACTTTGTAAAAGATTATTTTATTTTTAGCCGTAAGGAAAGGACAGGTGTCATTTTTATTGTTGGCATTGTAATGGTTTTAATATTCATTCCTTTTTTATTTCCTTATTTTTCTAAAAAGCCAGCTCGCAATTATAAAGAGTTTGAAAATGAAATTGCCAGGTTAGAGGTCGAACCGAATGATACCACAAAGCACCGCACCTACACCAAAAATTTTGACAATGAATTTTATGATGATTATTCTTTACCGAAGGAAGGCCATGAATATATAAGTGCTGAAGTTTTTTATTTTGATCCTAATACTACCTCTGCTGAAGATTGGAAAAGATTAGGGTTAAAACCGAAAACTATTGCGACCATACAAAAATATCTTTCAAAGGGAGGTCGATTTAATAAGCCCGGAGAGATTGGTAAAATTTGGGGACTGACACACTCAGATGCACGGCGTTTAATACCCTATGTTAGGATAAAAACGAAATCGACGGAAGCTATATCTTTTCAAAAAAGAGAGTACCCTAAAACTCCAGGTTCGTATAAGGATTTTGTAAAACAACCAATTGATGTAAATATGGCCGATACAAATGCATTAATATCTCTTCCGGGAATTGGAAGTAAATTATCCCAACGAATTGTTGCATTTCGCGATAAGCTCGGTGGCTTTTATTCTGTTAACCAGGTTGGTGAAACGTATTTGTTACCCGATTCAACATTTCAAAAAATAAAATTAATGCTCGTAATAAATGACGCTACCGTTAAACAAATAAATATCAATTCCGCCTCGGTGGAAGAAATGAAATCTCATCCTTATTTGAGATATAATTTAGCTAATGCAATTTTTCACTACAGGCAACAGCATGGAAATTTCAACTCAGTTGAAGAAATAAAAAAAATTATGATAGTTACAGATGACTCGTTTCAAAAGATAGTTCCATATCTTTCAATCCGGTAAATATGTTAAAAATATTTAAGCAAGGTTTCGCCTGTCAACAAAAACTAACAACCGTTAGCATTCGTTTTTTTAGAATTATATTGCAGCAAATAAAATTATGGATTTTAAAAATAGTGAGCTTACGCAACAGGTAGCTCAAACTGCAAGGGACTTCGCACAACAATATATTAAGCCCCATCTGATGGAATGGGATGAAAGCCAGGAATTTCCAGTTCATATATTAAAAGAATTGGGGGCACTTGGGATGATGGGTGTTTTAGTGCCCGAAGAATATGGCGGCGCCGGTTTAGGATATCTTGAATATAGTGCTGTTATCCAGGAAATTTCAAAAGTTTGCGGCTCCATTGGATTATCTGTTGCAGCACATAATTCATTGTGCACAGGTCATATACTTGCCTTTGCAAACGACGAACAGAAAAAACAATACCTTCCAAAGCTTGCTACTGCAGAACATATCGGCGCATGGGGATTAACAGAACCAAATACGGGAAGCGATGCAGGTAATATGCAATGTGTGGCCGAAAAAGATGGGGATGAGTGGGTAATTAACGGAACTAAAAACTGGATTACCCACGGTAAAAGCGGAGATGTTGCTGTAGTTATTTGCAGAACCGGAAAACCAAGAACAAGGGATAATTCAACTTCGTTTATCGTCACCCGTGGTACAGGCGGTTTTGCCGGTGGAAAAAAAGAAAATAAGCTTGGGATGCGGGCCAGTGAAACAGCAGAAATGATATTCAATAATTGTCGTATTCCCGACTCTGCACGTATGGGTGATGTTGGTGATGGATTTAAACAGGCTATGGCTGTTTTAGACGGTGGTCGCATTTCTATTGCAGCGCTTGGACTGGGTATGGCTAAAGGCGCTTATGAAGCGTCACTTCAATATGCAAAAGAACGACACCAGTTCGACAAGCCAATTGCAAGTTTCCAGGGCATTTCATTTAAGCTGGCTGATATGGCAACTGAAATAATGGCGGCAGAATTATTGATCAACCAGGCGTGTGATCTTAAAATGCGTGGTGAAAACATAACCAAAGAGTCTGCTATGGCGAAGTATTATTCCAGCGAAATAGCCGTAAAAATTTCAACAGATGCGGTTCAAATATTTGGAGGCTACGGATATACTAAAGATTATCCTGTCGAAAAATTTTACCGGGACAGTAAACTCTGCACAATAGGAGAAGGAACCAGCGAGGTTCAAAAATTGGTTATTGCGAGAGAAATTTTACGATAATTTTTGATCGCACACGCTGTTATTTTTAGAATTTATCATTTTTCTAAGTGAGCACAATTTAATTTTCAATGGTGCGTTTTTCTTTTACATTATTATGACAGATTCATTAATTGAATTATCATTGCTAAAAAACTTAATCTTTAAAAAACTAAAATGAAAAAAATCCTTTTGTTCACAGCCTTCATTACCTTGATATCTCTTTCGTTTACATCCTGCAAGAAAAAAGATAAGGAAGAAACCACAACTGAAAAAGTACAACATAAATGGACGTTAGTTACTGTTGTAAGTAATTCTCATGATGCAGGAGGGGATAATATTATTACTATACCCGGCTCCCCAGGTGATTACATAAATTTTAATTCGAATGGAACATATACATCTTTTACAGGTGGCACGAGCGACTCCGGGAATTATTCGATTGTAAGCGATAGTCAAATTTCGATAGACGGAGACGTTTACACCATAAAAACATTAACCAGTGCTCAATTTGTACTCTATTTCAAGGATGAAATATCGGCTACAGAATATGATGAGGCGACAATTAATTTAAGCAGATAATAAAATAAATCTCATAAAAAAAACCGGCATAGCCGGTTTTTTTTATTGTTATAACTCTAAACCCTTTTGTCATTTCCAAATACACCTCCTAACTTATCTTTCGCAAATTCTTCTACTTTTTCTCCTGTTGCCCCGGGAATAAAATCAGAAATCTTATCAAGAAAATCACCGCCATCGTGAACGGGATTATTGGCTGCAACCTGTGTATCGCCAGCTGTTGTTCCAGGTGCAGAAGGTGTTGTTGCGGATTGAAAAAGATTGTCGATGGCACCGCTTACCATTGGAAATTTTTCTTTTATATAACCTGTTATGGTGTTTAAAATCCCATGCGATTGCTCGGCGCTTAACCCGTGAATGTTTTGTAGTTTTTTTATTAATTCTTCCATGATAAATCTTTTTTAATTGTAAAAATAATTGCTTGCACAAAATAATGCATTTTAAATCAGCAGGTTTTGTAGAACGGTATTTCAAGACGGCAAAAAAGAGATACTCTGGCGAGTATTGTTATTTTTGTCTCATTTCTAACTTGTATAATGATTTTTGAAATGAAAAGAAACTATGTTACTCTTTTAATTATTACCTCTATCTTTTATTTTGTATCCATTGATTACACAGTATTTGCACAGGATCCAACCGTCAAAGACATGCGGGCCGCAATTACGAAAGAAACTAAAAAAGAAAAAATAGACAGTGGTAAAATTTGGAAAACAGGGGGCTTGTTTAATTTGAATATAGGACAGGGAAGCCAAAGTAATTGGGCAGCAGGCGGCGATGATTTTTCTTTTTCTGTCGCTTCACACCTTGGCTTTTATGCTTTTTATAAAAAAGACAGGTATAGCTGGGATAATACGGTTGATCTTAATTATGGGCTACTGAATACGACAAGCCTTGGAACGAGGAAAAATGATGATCGTATCGATCTTTTATCAAAGGTGGGTTATGGGTTAAAACCAAAATTAAACCTGGCAGGATTGTTTAACTTTCATTCTCAATTTTCAAAAGGCTATAAATATTCCGGTGCCACCTCGAAAGAACTTCTTTCAGATTTCTTAGCACCTGCTTATGTTTTAGTAAGTATTGGATTAGATTTTAAACCTGCTGAGGGATTGTCCATTTTTGTGTCACCAATTACTTCCCGTTGGACAATTGTAACGAATGATAGTTTGTCCGCCAAAGGTTCTTATGGAGTAGCACCGGGTAAAAAATCTAAAAACGAAATAGGCGCTTTTGTAAGTGTGAACTATCTGAAAGACTTAAATAAAATAATTTCATATACAGGACGGCTGGATTTGTTTTCAAATTATGGGCATAATCCGCAAAACATTGATGTGTTGATGAACAATTTGTTTGCCGCAAAAATTTCTAAAATTTTTACAGCTAGCCTGGAACTTGATCTTATTTATGATGATGACGTAAAACTTTTTGGAAAAAATAATGATTCTCCTGCACTACAATTAAAATCCCTGATAGGGGTTGGGTTAAGTGTGGAGTTGTAGACCCCGTAGCCCCCTGTCCCCCGAAGGGGGAACTTAGATCATTTCAGTATAATTTTTTCTCATAGCTTTTTTACAGCAAGAACTTTACTCATTTATCCATAGAGCGGTTTGCCTCCCTTCCCTTCGGGAAGGGCTTCAGTAGAAACTTGCAACAACTTAATGGTTTGTGGGATGGGCTGTACTTATAAATTTTCAATAACTCCTGCAATACCCTGTCCTCCGCCAACGCAGGCCGTTACAATGCCGTATTTTTTATCGAGTCTTTTCATATCATTAATTATCTGAATGGTAAGTTTTGCACCGGTGCATCCAAGTGGATGGCCTAAGGCAATTGCGCCTCCATTAACATTTACCTTTCCAGGATCCATTTCTAATTTTTTAATGACAGCTAAAGCCTGTGAAGCGAATGCTTCATTCAATTCTATTAAATCTATTTGAGATAAATTCATGTTGGCTTGTTTTAAAACTTTGGGAACGGCTTCCACGGGGCCAATGCCCATAATGCGGGGATGGACACCTGCACTCACACATGCCACGAGTTTTGCAATAGGCTTGAGCTTTAATTCGTTCATCATTTTTTCGCTCATCACAATTACGAAAGCAGCTCCATCACTTGTTTGTGAAGAATTGCCGGCAGTTACTGTTCCTCCCAATGCAAAAGCGGGTTTTAATTTTGCAAGGGCTTCTATTGACGTGTCTGCACGCACTCCTTCATCGGTGTCAACTACAAAACTTCGTTTTTGTTTTTTATTATTTTTATCAACATAAATTTCCTCTACAGGCATCGGGAGAATACCGCTTTTAAAATATCCGTTGTTGATTGCGTTAAACGCTTTTTGATGTGAATGCAAACTAAATTCATCCTGTTGTTCCCGGCTTATTTCATATTCTTTCGAAACTGCTTCAGCGGTGAGACCCATTCCTAGGTAATAATCAGGAGTATCCGATGCGACTGAATATGCAGGTACCGTTTTCCATCCGGAGGTAGGAACCATGCTCATGCTTTCTGTGCCCCCTGCAATTATACAATCAGCCATCCCGGTTCTAATTTTTGCGGTAGCAATTGCGATTGTTTCCAGGCCGCTTGCACAATAACGGTTAACCGTCATCCCGGGAACTTCGATTCCCAGTGCTCTTACACTTATCATTCTTCCCACCTGTAACCCTTGCTCAGCTTCAGGTACAGCATTCCCCACGATAAGATCATCTACTCTTTTACTATCCAGTTCCGGCACGCTTGCCAACAAACCCTTTATTACATCAACTGCTAAATCATCAGGACGATAAAATCTAAATCCACCCTTTTTTGATTTGGTTACCGCAGTTCTGAAACCTGCGACTATATATGCTTCCATAAAATGAAATTTTTTAATAAACGACTCATAGCAATTTAAGTTTTATATTTTATAATTATTTTTTAAAACTTGCTGAGGCCACAAATCTCCAAATGTGTCGTCTCTAATTCAAATAATTTCCAACGATGGGCACTCTTCTTCCTACTCCAAAAGCTTTTGGCGAAACACGGATGATGGGGCAAAACTGATTTCTTTTATATTCATTTTTGTTTACCATACTTAGTATCCTGTCAACAAGAGGAGCATCAAATCCCTGGGCCTTAATTTCGTTAGGCCCCTTCACTCTTTCAATATATTGATATAAAATTTTATCAAGGATTTCATATTCAGGAAGACTGTCGCTGTCTTTTTGTTCATGCCTTAATTCAGCAGATGGTGCCTTTTCAATTATGTTAACCGGGATAATCTCTTTTTCAGAATTAATAAATTTTGCCAACGCATATATTTGTGTTTTATAACAATCACCAATTACGCCGAGGCCGCCCGCCATATCTCCATATAACGTTCCATAACCTGTAGCAAGCTCACTCTTATTGGAAGTATTTAATAGAATATATCCAAATTTATTGGCGAGCGCCATAAGTAAGTTGCCTCTTGTACGGCTTTGAATATTTTCTTCTGCAATATTGAAAGGCTGGTCCTTAAAATATGGTTCGAGGTCTTTTATAAACTGCGTATAAATATTTTTGATAGAAATAATATTATAGGGATTGCTCAAATTTTTACTGAGGCGTTCGGCATCATTTACAGAGTGTGATGTTGAAAATTCTGATGGCATTAATAAAGCCCGCACATTCTCTTTTCCTAAAGCCTCACATGCAAGAGCAAGAGTCACTGCACTATCTATACCACCACTGCTACCAAGAATAGCCTTAGTAAATCCCATTTTTTTAAAATAATCTTTTATCCCTAAAATAATGGCTTCGTGTATTTGTAAAATATTAAGCTCTGCTATATAAAACAAAGGATCAAGCTGTGTATTTGGCATTGCAAGCGCAGGCTCAATAACCGGCGAATTAATTGTGCCATCATCATTAAGGATTACTTCCGTTATATCTTCTTTGAATTGAGAAAGCTGGCAACAGAGGTTTGCATCTTTATCAAAAACCAAAGAGGCACCGTCAAATACAATTTCAGTTTGGCTTCCTACAGCGTTACAATAAATAAGCGGAAGTTTATATTTTAAAACATTTGCTTCTATTATTGCTTTCCTGTCTTCTATATGTGTGTAATCAAAGGGAGATGCTGAAATATTTATCATCACATCTGGTTGCTGTTGCATTAAGATATCCATAGGGCAAATGCGATACAAAGGATTATCTCCTAAGTTCCAGATGTCTTCACAAATGGTAAGTGCGATTTTTTTTCCTTTTAATTCAATAGTATTCCAATTATATGCTGGCTCGAAATACCTGTATTCATCGAATACATCATAATTTGGAAGGCAGGTTTTGTGCGCTATTCCTTTTATTTCATTTTGATATAGTAAAAAGGCTGCGTTAAAAAGATCTTTGCCTTCCCGTACAGGATTGCGATCGGGAGCGCCGACAATTACACCAATTGAATCTGCATGTTGTTTTATAATCTCAATGCTGTTGTAACATTTATTGATAAAATCATTAAAATCAAGAAAGTCTCTTGCAGGATAACCACAAATACACATTTCGCTAAAAACAATCAAGTCTGCTTGTCGGTTTTTTGCAGATTTTATTGCTTCAATTATTTTGTTGGTATTATTTTCAAAATTGCCAATGTGATAATTTTGCTGGGCAAGAATAATTTTCATAATGCAAAATTAGGAGAATAAAGCTTCAAAGATTTTTCAATTAACAAAGCGCTATCTAATTTTTTCTTTTATTTGGGGTATGAAGAAAATAATATTTTCGTTGTGGTGTTTTGTTTTTTGTACTTCGTGCAATACCAACAAAAATATTCCTGATGTTTCCGGCATCAAAATAAATTTAGAAACCAGGAGATTTGAACAGGATTTTTTTTCCATAGATACATCCAATATTGCCGGCTCTGTAAAAATCCTCTTAAAAACCTACCCGGGATTTACTCCTGATTTTATTGAAAATATTCTCGGCCTTGATATGGATAGTTTACTAATGCCGGGAAATGCGCAGGACAGCGCCATTCGTTTATTTATTCACGATTACAAACCCGTGAAAGACTCAAGTGATTTACAATATAAAAATTTCGAGAAGGAAACTGCCCAAATAAAAAACGGTTTGCAATTCGTGAAATATTACTTTCCGCAATATCAAGTGCCGAAATCGGTGATAACTTTTATCGGCCCAATTAATGCAAACTTTCAAACGTCATTTGGGATACAGGGTGACATACTTACGCTGGAAGGCCTTGGAATAGGTTTACAGCTTCACCTGGGTAAAAATTTCTCTTTGTATAAAAGCCTGGAAGGGCAGGAACAATATCCTGAATACATCGCCAATAATTTTGATGCGGCACACATAACGGGTAACTGTATGCGAAATATTATCGATGATATGTTTCCCGATAAAACAAACGGCGGCGCTTTAATAGAACAAATGGTTGAGAAAGGGAAAAGAATGTATTTGCTCACTAAGTTTTTACCCACTACTCCCGAATATGTATGTTTTGGATATACTGAGGAACAGTTAAAAGATTCTTATAAAAACGAAGCTGTTATCTGGGATTTTTTTTTAAACAATGACTTACTGTATAATTCTGAACAAGGTATCATAAAAAACTATATTGGAGAATCACCAAAAACACAAGAGCTTGGCGAAGCCTCACCCGGCAATATTGGAACATTCAGCGGGTTTCAAATTGTAAAAAAATATTTGGAGAAATTTCCTGAAACAACTTTGCAGGGTCTTATGAAAACTGATGCGGGGGAGATCTACAATAAAGCAAAGTATAAGCCGAGGAGTTAATTCAATTTAAGGGGAACGATCATTTCAAAGGCGGGAATATTTACAAGGAATGTTTTTTTGTTGTGGCTGTTTTCCATGAAATAAATGCCATGCATTTTGCCTATTTCACTCCTTAAATTGCACCCGCTAACGTATTGATATTTTTCACCAGGATTTATCTGGGGTTGAATTCCTATTACACCTTCACCTTCAACTTCCCGGTGTTCGGCGTTGCTGTCAAAAATATACCAGTGTCTTCTTAATAACTGAACGGGAAAAGAATTGTTATTTTCAATGGTAATGCGATAGGCAAACATGAATTCATTGGTAATCGGATTACTGTATTCAGGTTGATAAAATGTTTCAACACTTATGGTTACGCCTTCTGATATTTTTGAAATCATACCTAATGCTTGATTATAAAGTTATCAAAAACTCGTTAAATTCGACTAATGATATTTTTACCGATTTTTATGTTGTAAAATTTACAACAAGAAACCTATAACGTCTTTGCCTTTTGATATCCCATTTTTTTTAGCCACGATAACGCTTTCTCCCTGTTATCCCCCTGGATTATTATCTCATTATTTTTTACTGAACCTCCGGTTGCGCAATAAGTCTTTAGTTTCTTACCCAGCAGTTCGATGTCCGCCGCGGTACCGGAGAATCCTTCTATAAGCGTAACCATTTTTCCACCCCGATGTTTGGCATCGAGTCTTACTTTGAGTAACTGTTCCTGAACAGGTAACGTAGTACTTTCTTCCTGTTCTTCAGGTCTGAAATTTGAATCGGTCGAATAAACAATTCCATCTTTATTATATAACTTTTTCTTCGCCATATTATTGCATTATTTCGGCTTTTAAACTTAAATCGAGGCTTGTGGCCTGGTGTATAATTGCGCCACTGGATATAAAATCAACCCCTGTTGCCGCAAATGACTCTATATTTTCATAATCTATTCCGCCACTCGCTTCTGTTTCATACGTGCCTTTGATAATTTTAAGTGCTTCAATAATTTGCTGGATCGAAAAGTTATCAAGCATAATTCTGTCAACTTTCCCGATGCTCATAATTCTTTGTACGTCGTCAATATTGCGGGCTTCAACTTCAATCTTTAGCCCAGGTTTTTTTTTCTGAATATATTGCCACGCTTTCAATATTGCATTCTCTATACCGCCGCAATAATCAATATGATTGTCCTTCAACATAATCATATCATAAAGGCCAAACCTGTGATTGTATCCGCCTCCAATTCTTATGGCTTCTTTTTCCAGGAGCCTGAAGTTTGGCGTTGTTTTGCGTGTGTCGAGCAATTTTGTATGGGAGCCTTTTATCTTATCTACATATTTCCTTGTGAGTGTAGCGATGCCACACATGCGTTGCATGCAGTTAAGTACAAGGCGCTCACAGGTAAGTATATCATAAATTTTTGCTTCAACTTCGAATGCAATATCTCCCGGCTTCATGACCTCTCCATCTTCCTTAAATTTTTTTACCACAGATGAGATATCCGAATAAGTGAATATTTTTTCGGCTACGTTTATACCCGCTAAAATTCCTGCATCTTTTATTTTTAGAATTGCTTTTCCTCTCGCCTCAGGATCAATACAAGCTAATGTAGAGTGATCGCCTTCACCAATATCTTCGGATAATGCATTCTTGATTAATACCTGAAGTTGCTTATCGTAAAAATGCTCGTATTCCATCCAAACAAAAATATAGCATGCGAATGAAAGCTGAACTTTTTTGACCAAATGAAAAACCCGGAATTAACCGGGCTATAAGGATTTCAATTATTTCTAATTATTTTTCAAAACGGAGTTCCTGCAAAAATTCCCTGTCACCTTTTTGCTTCATGAAAATTGTTGTTCTGAATGTTCCATTATTGGTTATTAAGTTTCCAATACAATATTGTGATCCGCCTTTATCGCTTTGATGTATAATTTCAAAATCCTTTACCAGGTTGTTTGCAAAAAAATCATGTAACACTAATTCACCCTGGCTTTTGCTATAGGAATTGCTTTTTTCAGCGAGAGTAATTTCTACTGTATTATCAAAATATTTTGAAACATCAGCGGAGTTTCCGGATCTTATCGCCCTCAAAACTTCAGTAAACGACGGAGAAACAAATGAACATATTGAAATAAATATGGCGATATAGAGGAATAGTTTTTTCATACAAACTCATTAAGGTATAATTTACGAAAAACGTGCCAACTTAGCTTCAAATTATTTATTAAAATAATATCTAAAAATATAAAACGAAAATAAAGTATTTGCATTTTGTTATGCTTTAATAATTAGCTTTGAAAAATGGAAGCAAAAAAAGTTATTTTAATAATTATGGATGGGTGGGGGCTGGGACAGCAAAAAGAAAGTGATGCACTGCAAAATGCAAATGTTCCTTTTGTAAACTCGCTTTATAAAAAATATCCTAATTCAACTCTGGTCACTTGCGGTGAGGCAGTTGGTTTGCCTGAAGGTCAAATGGGAAACAGTGAAGTAGGCCATTTAAATATTGGCGCCGGCCGCATTGTATACCAGGAACTGGAAAGAATAAATGTTGCAATTAGAAAGGGTGAGTTTCAAAAAAACAAAATACTTCTTGACAGTCTTAATTATGCAAAGGAAAACAATAAGTCTTTACACCTTATTGGTTTGGTAAGTAATGGAGGCGTCCATTCTCATATAAATCACTTAAAGGCGATCATTTCCTTATGCAGCGAAAAAAATATTGAGAATGTATATGTACATGCGTTTACTGATGGACGTGATACCGATCCTAAAAGTGGTATTAATTTTATAAAAGAACTGCAGGATCATCTGGATATTTCAACCGGAAAAATTGCGACTATTACCGGGCGTTATTATGCAATGGACCGGGATAAAAGGTGGGAAAGAGTTAAAATTGCCTATGACGCTTTGGTGCATAGAAATGGTGAAATAACCAATGATATTTTTTCATCGATTATGGCTTCTTATGAAAGAAATGTTACCGATGAATTTTTATTACCAATTATAAATTCCAGTGCTCCCGGCTCGGGAATTAAAGACGGTGATGCTGTTATCTGTTTTAATTTCAGGACGGATCGTTGCAGGGAGATCACCGAAGCTCTAACGCAAACGGCTTTCCCTGATTATCAAATGAAGCCATTGCAGCTTCATTATACTACCATGACAATGTACAATCATACTTTCAAAAATATGCATGTAATTTTTGAGAAAGATGACCTGGTAGGCACATTGGGAGAAATCCTGGCTGCAAATCATAAAAAGCAAACCAGGATTGCGGAAACTGAAAAATATCCCCACGTAACTTTCTTTTTCAGTGGCGGTCGTGAAGTTCCTTTTGAAGGGGAGAACCGGATAATGATTCCATCCCCCAAAGTGGCCACTTATGATCTGCAACCGCAAATGAGTGCTTACGAAGTGACGGGTGCTCTTTTACCGGAAATAAAAAATAAGACAACCGATTTTATTTGCCTGAATTTTGCAAACACTGATATGGTTGGTCATACAGGTGTTTGGAATGCTGTGATAACTGCTGCAGAGACGGTTGACAAGTGTGTAGAAAAAATTGTGACGGCAGGACTTGAAAATGGCTATACGATTTTCCTTACTGCCGATCACGGCAATGCAGATTATATGATCAATGAGGACGGTACACCTAATACTGCACACACGTTAAACCCCGTGCCTTTTTTTATTATTGATAAAGACCCGATAGTTATCGGGTGGAAAGGAAAACTAAAAAATGGAAAGCTTGCCGATATTGCACCCACGATTTTAACAATGATGCAGTTGCCAATTCCTTCCCAAATGACCGGCGATATTTTGATTAATCCATAGCATCGGTATAAACTAAATAAAATAGTGAGAAAAATAGTTAGGGTTATTTTAATATTATTATTAGTAGCGCTGGTAGCGATACAGTTTATTAGGCCTCCAAAAAATGTGTCTGAAGGGATCGCTGAAAATGACATGTCAACAGTATATACAATTCCGGACAGTGTCAGGAGTCTATTAAAGGTTGCATGCTACGATTGCCACAGCAATAATACCCGCTATCCATGGTATTGGCAAATACAGCCAGTTATGTGGTTTATGAATGGTCACATTAAGGAGGGGAAAAGACACCTGAATTTTTCAATCTTCACTTCCTATAGGATAGGAAAACAATACAAGATGTTT
>JBBSPK010000071.1:0-14694 GCA_038258875.1 Chitinophagales bacterium | reverse complement strand
TTAGCCAATTACTTACCAGCGAATGTTCATCGCTAAGATTAATTACCATTATTTATATTTTAAAGGTGATTACAAAGGTGTGATGTAAATATTAAAGGTATAAATTTGAACAAATCTAAAATCTAAAAGTTTAAAAGGCAATTAATTCCTGATATGATTTATAAAGTTATTGGCCTTATGAGTGGCAGCTCGCTTGACGGGTTGGATATAGTTTTTGCAGAATTACATGAAACTGCGGGCAAATGGAATTATGAAATTATCTGTTCTGATTGCCTCGAATATGATCAGGAATGGGAAAAAAAACTTTCAGATGCAGTAAATTTATCCGCCAAAGATTATCAATTATTACACACAGATTATGGAAGATTTACTGGCGAAAAAATTAATGAATTTATTGATCGAAATAAACTGAATCTTCAAATAAGCCTTATTTCTTCTCATGGGCATACAACTTTTCATTTTCCTGAAAAAAAAATGACCCATCAACTAGGCGATGGCGCATCTATTGCCGCCGAAACAAAACTACCTGTAGTAAGCGACCTTCGCTCAATAGACATTGCGTTCGGCGGGCAGGGTGCTCCGATAGTGCCGATGGGAGAAAAATTATTATTTACTAGTTATGATTATTTTTTAAACCTGGGTGGAATTGCGAATATTTCTATCAATAAAAAAAATGAAATAATTGCTTACGACATATGCGCCGCCAACAGGGTTTTAAACATGCTCGCCGGTGAAAAAAATCTGCCTTATGACAATGAGGGGAAAATTTCTGCGCAGGGGGAAACTGATGAGCGATTATTAGAAAAATTAGATTCACTTAAATATTATAAACTCGCATATCCTAAATCGTTAGCAAATAGTTTTGGAACGGATACTATTTACCCGATTATAAAATCATCGGGAATAAAAACTGAAAATGCCTTGAGAACTTACACAGAACACATTTGCATTCAAATAACAAATTCCCTGGTGAATTATAAAAACGACCAAATTCAAAAATTATTTATTACCGGCGGAGGCGCTTTTAATAAATTTTTAATTGAACAGTTGCGTGAAAAATTACAAAAGATAAATTTTGAAATTTATATTCCGCCTGATGATGTGGTGACATACAAAGAAGCGCTGATAATGGCCCTTTTGGGAGTCTTGAGATGGCGCGAGCAGTATACGATTCTTGCTTCAGTAACCGGCGCAACCCGAAACAGCATTGGAGGAGCTTTATGGCTCGGAACTGAAGCTTAAATATTTCATCCAATAAATATCAAATAAGTTTTTCATTTTATTTTCATAGCACGCATTACATCCGGCCTTACAAGTCTTACTGCCTGTTCAGGTTTATACGTTGAAATATTAATTTGGTTTCTTTTTATTTTTTCAAGCAAATTATTTTCAATATCAATTTTAGCTTTGGCTTTTGATTGTATATCTATTGCACTATCAATTTTTATCATGCGGGCAGAATCGTCAAATACAATTCCATAATTTTTTATATCATCCGATTTAAATTCCCGGCTAAGGTTAAGAACTTTATATCCATCGTCTTTATTAAATATGCAAAGGGCCTTTGGCAATAAAGGTTTCCCCTGTTGTAATTCCGCATTAAAATTCATGGCGAATTCACCTGTCTCATAAAAGTTAGTACCGCTTTCATCAAAAAAAACTTTGGTTTGCTTTGGCGAAGTTGACACAACATTTCCTTTCATTACCCATTGTTGATGAGCGTTCATTACATTTTTCGAGCTCTTTTATTTTTTCATTTTGTTGTTTAATAATTTTCGCCTGGTCATTCTTAAGAAGGGGAAAAAACACCGATCGCCGTTAATACCAATAAAAAATATCCTCCAAATGCGCCGGTAAGTTTGAGATTTAATCCCTTGAACGGGCCGCTGACGTTCGTTCTTGAGGGAAGAAATTTATAGAGCAAAAAAGCCGGGATTAATGGAAGTAATAAAACGGCAGCCAACACGTATAAGAATACATAGGTTGCGTCCATAAGAAGTGGTTTTTATAAATTTACACAGCCTTTCTTCTATTTGCAATAAAATAGAATTATTTTTTAACACAGCATATCACTAAAAATTATTTTCTTGTGCTAAATTTTATTTAATGAAAAAGTATTTATCATTTGCAGTTCTTTTCTCAATTATCCTATTTTCCTGCAGCAGCGATGAAGTACAAAAAGGTGTTGAAAAAGAAAGTTATCAACTAACGAAGGAATCACTTTTAAAAAAAGAATTGAAAAATCCTAAAAATTTTTTAACGATAGAAGGACATGACAAAAAGAATTTATTGGGGCAAACGGTTGTAAAAGGATTTGTTACAAGTAAGGCTACCGTTGCAGTATTTAAAGACGTCGATATAAAATTATCATTTTACAGTAAAACAAAAGCATTATTGGAGACGGATAAAGAAACCGTGTTTGAAGTTGTAAAACCAGGTGAGTCAAAAAATTTTAAAACAAAATATTTTGCTCCAAAAGGAACAGATAGTGTTGCACTTGAAGTATTAGGGGCAAAGACAGTAGAGTAATAGATTCTAATCTTTGTCTGCTATTTTACGTTTTTATTTTACGAGTAACATATTTTTTGTTTCTATCAAATGCCCATCAACCACTAATGTATAACTGTATGCACCGGCGGAAAGTGTTGCCGCATCGATATTTACCATTCCCTTCCCATTTCCTGAAATATTTATTTGCTTTAATGTATTACCGGTTTTATCTGTGATAATAATTTGGGCCTTTACATACTTCATCGGTAAAGTATAATTAATACTCGTTTTTTGGCGGAAAGGATTAGGCATATTTTGTCCAACGCTTGCATCACTAAGCGCTACGCTATTTTTAGATGCTTCCTTCATTAAAGCCTTCAACTCTGCAATCTGTTTTTGTAAATCTTCATTCTGCTTAGAAAGTTCCTGGACAGCTTTTACAAGAGGGACAACAAAATCGCCATATCGCAAACCCATCAACTTTCCCGATTTATCTATCCCTGAAAAATCATACCCAATATTTTCTGCAGCTTTCTCTACATCCTGGGCCAGGAAACCTGTAAACTGTATTTTCTCAATTTCATATTTGTGTTCCCCGGTAATATCTTTTATCCTATTACCGGCCATGTCCTTTACTGCCTGCATTTGCATGCTGTTCATGCCGGGTATTTTAATTCCTTTTAATTGTGGCATTGCAATATCTGTTAGCATTTTCTCTTTTACCCCCAGCAATTCATTTTCCTTCGCAATACTAAAATGATAGGTCACCGGGCGAAGTGCTTTTATGAATTCAAGACCTGGTACATTTTCCTTTATATTATCTTTTACTCTCTCATCTGAAAAGCTTGTCCAGCCTACCTGCCCGCCTATACTGGTAACGTCGGTATTGCCAACCTGAACCTTGTTGCTGGCATCTACCATAGTGCCAGAACCAATGGCTGTTGCGTTGTTCAAATCACCGGCAGTTACATCAGCGTAAGATCCCAAAGCCGTATTGTTACTTCCGGTCTCATTAGATGCAAGTGAAAAAACACCATAAGCAACATTAGCATTTCCTGTACTGTTGTTAGTCATTGAAACCGCCCCGGTTGCTATATTCTCTGACCCTTCTGTGTTGCCAAGTGTAAATGGAGTACCATTCGCAATATTAAAAGAACCTGTTGTATTACCCACAAGCGCATAGGTTCCAATTGCGGTATTAAATCCACCTGTTGAATTTGCGAAAAGAGCAAAAGAACCTAAAGCACTGTTGAATGCACCCGTCGTATTATTCGAGAGTGAGAAACCGCCAATTGAAGTGTTGACATTTCCTTCGGTATTGAAATGAAGTGCATTTGAACCCAGGGCTGTATTTACCTCGCCTGAAATGTTAGAATACAGGGCAGAGTATCCGAAGGCGCTATTATTAGATCCCATAATTCCACTAATATCTGAAACTACATTTGAAATCAAACATTGGTATCCAAATGCGGTGTTACGACTTAGGTCACTAAAATCAAGAAGACCGGCGTTTTGATTGTTTACTTTAAAGACCAATGGCTGCGCATCCCTTGTGCCAATAAAGTTAACAGAAGGATTGGTGCCGGAATTTCCTTTTGTTAGCCAGGGCCAGGCCAGGTGCAAATCACTTAACCTATTTGTTGATGGTTGTTTAGCCGGTTTGGTATCCGTCGTTTGTGCATGGCCGGTAGTAGCGCAAAAGTAGAAAACCATAAGAATCAGGGCAAATAAAAATTGAGTTTTAGTAGCAGGCGTTTTGTTGGTGGCAGCCCCTGGAGCCATTGAACATGGGAATTTCGGTTTCATAATGAATGTTTTTATGGCCGAAAGTTCATAACTGAAAAGAGAGTAAACAATACCCCAATGAGGTATTCTTGAAATTCAGGAGAGGCCATGCCGCAGGGCTTTCATTACTGCCTCGTTGCGGCTGGTGACGTGCAGTTTTTTATAAATATTTTTCACATGGGTACGCACGGTTTCATAACTGATGAAAGCCTTTTCCGCTATGTCTTTATAATTATGGGTTTCCACCATCAGCCGGAGTATTTCTTTTTCCCTTTCACTTAAGTGATAATCTTCATCACCGGGCGATACAAGTATAATATTTTGGTGAGCAAAAAAGCCAAGCACTTTTTTAGCTACGGCAGAACTTATAGGCGCTCCACCTCTGTATACTTCAGAAATTGCGTCAATGAATTTATGAGGAGGATCATTCTTAAGTATATAGCCTGATGCGCCGGCGCAAAGAGCCTGGAATATTTTTTCACTATCATTAAAAACGGTTTGGATCAAAATCTTTATTTGGGGGAATCGGTCACAAATCATTTTTGTTATTTCAATGCCATTTAATCCCGGCAGTTCAATATCCATCAAAACTACATCGGGCTCGCTCCGGTTTATATCAGACTCCCAGTTGTTGCCATCAGCAAAAGCGCCGCCGCATATGAAACCATCTGTGCCATTAAGTATTGCCTGGAGCGCATCTCTTACTAACTTATTATCTTCGAATAATGTTACCCGTATATCCATTATATGATTTCAAATATTTATAAAAGCTCTTTCATCAGCAATACCTCATTAGGTGATTTTGAATTGAAATGAAATAACAGTTCCATTACCGGGGATAGATTGCATGGATAAGACTGTATCCATTACGTCACACCTTTTTCGCATATTGCTAATGCCGTTTCCTTTTTTCACTGTTGTGGTGTCAAAACCCTTTCCGTTATCCATTATTTTAAATTCAATTACATGATCGCACTGATGTACTTTCAATGTAAGCAGGGATGCCTGGCTATATTTCACTGCATTGTTGATTGCTTCTTTGCAAAGCAAATAAATATTATGACGACTTTCTACAGGCAATTGAAATTGAGATAAATTTTCGGATACATCAACCTTGACTGAGATATTTTTCACGATTGCCATTTCCTTCGCATACTCTTCCAATTTTTGCATTAGGTCTGTTAATGAGTTATGCAAGGGATTTACAGCCCACACAAGGTCATTCAACCTGTTTACCATGTCATTGGCCGATTGTTGAATGGTATTCAGGGATTTTTGTACTTCATCCACTTGCTGTGATTTAATCTGGCTTTCAGCCATATGACTATAAAGAACAATGCCGCTAAGCGTGCCACCTATATCATCGTGTAACTCGCGGCTAATGCGCAAGCGTTCATTCAACATTGCTTGCTGGAGTTTGCTAAGCGCCGCTGTTTTTTCCGATTCAATCAGTTGCTCCTGAATTTTCTTTAACTCTGATAAAGTGCTTTCCACTTTTTCTTTTTCAGTCTGCAATTCATGGGTTCTCAAGGCGACTTTTTTTTCAAGTAGAACTTTTTCATTTCTCAATGTTCTTTCACGCCATTTGATGAAGCCTCCTAATGCAGCTAAGAATACGAGGACATATAAGAGATATGCCCACCATGTTCGGTACCAGGGAGGATTGATGATTACAATAATGGCTTTCTCTGCCCATACCCCGTCTCTGTTGGCGGCTTTTACACGAAAAATATACCGGCCCGTTGGTACGTTATAATAGTAAGCTCTTTTCTCAGGCCCGGCTTTCCGCCAGGAGTTGTCTAAATTTTCCAACTTGAAGAGATGCTGGTTATCTTCCGGGCTGCTATAGTGAATACCGGCAAAGTCGAAAGAGAAAGTATTTTGATTGTAGTGCAAGTGGATCTCTTTTGATTTCGCAATGTTCATGCTTATTGGGCTACCTTTGCCAGCTTTTACGGACTGATCGGCCAAAATAAAATCATTGATAACAATTTGTGGAGGCTTGGTATTGCTCTTATATAGATCCGGGAAGAAGGCATAATATCCGGTTCTGTCTCCAAAAAAAAATTCGCCCAGCCTTCCCTTTGAACCCCGCATAAGAGCATAGGCAAGGTTAGTGGCATCAACGCCTTGATTCTTATTAAAAAGGCTGATTTCATTTCGCTTGCGGTTAATTTTAATAATACCCAGTGATGAAGCAACCCAAAGGTTTTTTTGGTTGTCTTCAAGAATACTCGTTACTATGGTTGCGGTTGTCATTGCAATCCTTGGATCTGTAAAAAGCGAAAAGGAATCAACAGCAGGATTGCTTCGGTAAAGTCCGTTTGCTGTTCCAACCCAGATGATATTTTCGGAATCTTCTATTATAGTTCCAATATTGCTACCACAGGAAAAACGCCTAAATTTCCTGGTTTGGGGCTCAAATTTATTCAGAATTCTCCCCCACCACGTGCCTATCCATAAATTTCCTGAATGGTCTTTTAATAAGGCGCTGGCTTCATTGTTACTTATACTGTTACTGTCGACAGAAACATTCCGATAATGCCTGAATACACCAGCATTAATTTCAAAGTGGTCTAATCCAACACTAGTTGCAATCCATAATGATCCGGGCTGATCGGCTGAGATGGCCACGATGTTACCTTTCGATAAACTTGTTGGATCTTTCGGGTTGTTAATATATTTGATTATCTTTTTTGTTTTTCTTTCATAATGAATCAGCTTATCCACTGTACCGATCCAAAGCGTGCTATCCTCTCCTTCATAAATTGCCGGAACCCAAAAATCAGCGAGCGTGGATGAATCCGGTGAACCGAAAAAAAATCGCTTCATGCTTCCCGTCTTACGGTCGAGTCGTATAATACCATCACCGTAGGTACCAAGCCATAATATACCTGAAGCATCCTCATGAACGGCATGGATAATGCTTCCTGTAGAAAAATGCGGAATGATATTCGGAACAGGATCAATTTTATAAATGTTTCCACTCCACGTTGTGATCCAGAGTACCCCCTCCCGGGAGGTATACGCACCAGAAGTTGCCTGCATTGCCTGGATATCTCCATTAAATGAATCGAAATGTGTGGACCTTTTTGTCGCGGGATCATAGCGGGTGATCCATCCCCCTGATGATCCGATCCATATATTTCCCGCACCATCTTCCCTGATAAAGAAGAGATGAAGATCCAGTCCCACCCCGATCTTTGTGGGAGGTCCGCTCAAGTTTTCAGGGTGAGCCTGATCATACTGATAGCATTTAAATTTTCCCTTTTCTCTATCCATTATATGAAGGCCCTCTCTGGCCGTACTTACCCAAAAAATTCCTTTACTATCTTCAAAAACAGCTCCGATCCTATTATCTATAAGGCTTGCGGAATCTTTTGGATTGTGCAGGTACCTGGTAAACTTATTACTCATTCTATTAAAACGGTTAAGGCCCCCTTTTTCATTTGAGTTGTAATATTTTTGAGGACTACCGGTTCCTATCCAAAGTATACCCCGCCTGTCTTCAAACAATACCTGCACATAATTGCAGCTGAGGCTCTCAGGATCGTTTTCTCTTTGCTGAAAACGGATAACGCTTCCCGTCTTTGGGTCTAATTTGTTCAAGCCATTCATTGTACCAATCCAGATCGCTCCATTCTGATCTTCCAGGATCTCAGTAATCCTGTCATCGGTGAGGCTTTCAGGATCTTCTTTCTTATGCCGGTAATGAGTGAATGTACCGGTTCGTGGATCTAACCGGTCGAGTCCTGATGCTACCGTGCCTATCCAAACGATTCCATTGTGATCCGCACAAACGGCCTGGAGGTCGTTATGTGTCAATGAGGCGGGGTTTTGGGGATTATTCATGTAAGTAATGAAGCGATAACCGTCATAACGATGCAAGCCACCTCCAAACGTAGCAAGCCATAAATAACCCTGGGGGTCCTGCGAAATGCCATTAACCATTCCAAAAAGAGAACCTTCGGGTGGAGAAACGCGGTTGAAAATAACGGCTTGTGCCGGACAGTTTACCACAAACCTGAGTAAGAAGCTGAACGAAAAGAAAACAAGGCGTGTTCTTTTAAAGTAATTAACTGGTTTAAAATCTTTCTTAAACCGATTTGACAATTTTTGATTTAGAGAATAAATCCAGGTGGTGAAAAATCGTATGTATCTTAAAGATTTCATTTAATAATGGCCTCTCAAACAGGAAATAAATTATAGAAAATACTGGAATAATGCAAGGTTTTATAGTAAATGAACAAAATTCGAAAATTTCTATAACTATTCCAGCGACAAAGAAACAAACTTCGTATGCATTTAAAATTTGTGCCTGTCATTAAAAGGCTTAGAACGGGAATGTTGATTTCATCGTGAGATCTTATATCTCTTAATCGATAACCGCAATTTTTAAAGAAAACATCACTTCCTATCCAGGATTGTTACAAAATGAATTATGCTAAGATCTCTTATTTTAATTTTTTAATGTCTTCAATAATTTGAATGTCTCCATCACAAACCATTAAAGTTTTGAATGATCCTGCATTTGCTATTTGCACCACATAAAATAATTCGCTATCGTCTTCAATCTGAATTATCTGATTAATTATGAAGTCATAATAGACGCTCTTTACCAGGTGCCGTATATGTGGCAATTTAAACTCATCATAGTAACTTAAGGTGTGAACCCACGTACCCCTGTTGCTATATGCGACCATCCTCTTAATGCCACCAGATGTAAAATGCGCAACATATCCTTCGGGAACCTTTTCCCAATTCACATTAAGAGGAGCTTTGAAAAAAATATTAAAATGCCTGGCAGCATGTATATTAATATCATTCATGCGCACTGTCGGTTTTACCTCGGAAGTTGTAAAATATTCAGAAGAATTTCTTTCATCAAGACTTATTGCATTTGTGCCTTGCGCATGACCAACTAAAAACATGCGGCCAACATTCCTCCGGTAAGCAGAATAAAGTTTATTGTTTTCATTTTTTGCATTTTAGATTATTGATGATTGTAAGGATGATTTTTTTATTTTAAAAGTATTTTGTAGCTGAATATGGAACAATACCTCATTGGTGTATTTTATGTTTTCGCACACTTTTGAAAAATTAACTGGTTGTATTATGAATAAGATGGTGAGGTTAGGGATCGATACTGATCTACATTGCAGCGTAACTAATTTTTGTTTTATTTGAAGTCGGAATGCAGTTGAACTAAATTCAGGAAGGCTAAAATTTAAAAAAGTCCTTATAGTTTATTTTGTATCAGTACTTATGTTGATCCTACAGTTAAACAAAAAAAAAGAGCAAGATTTCTCTTACTCCTTAAAAATTTATAATCAACTAAAAATATCTTATTCTTCTTCATCAAATGCCATTGCTTCTTTGGCAGTCATCAGCAATTCATATTCTTCTTTACTACCTACGATCATATTTTCAAACTCTCTTAACCCTGTTCCTGCAGGTATCGGATGACCGGTAATTACATTTTCCTTCAGGCCTAGCATGGTATCTGTTTTACCTTGTATGGCTGCAGATGACAACACTTTTGTTGTTTCCTGGAAAGATGCAGCAGATATCCAGCTTTGCGTACCCAACGATGCTTTTGTAATTCCAAGTAACAAAGGCGAAGAAGTTGCTGGCCTTGCATCACGGAATTCAACTATCTTTTTATCTGCCCTGCGAAGTACAGAATTTTCTTCTCTTACCTCACGCAAAGTAATTATTTTACCGGGGCGCATTTTAGTGCTGTCGCCTGATTCAGTTACCACTTTCTTATCAAATATCCAGTCATTCTCGGTATTAAAATCATACCTGTCTTCGGTATCTCCTTCGAGGAATTTAGTGTCGCCTGCATCTTCAATAGTTACTTTACGCATCATTTGGCGTACAATAACTTCAATATGCTTATCATTTATTTTTACTCCCTGCAGGCGATACACTTCCTGTATTTCGTTCACCACATATTCCTGAACGGCGAATGGCCCTTTAATGGAAAGTATATCAGCAGGTGCAATTTGCCCGTCAGATAATGCAACGCCGGCTTTGATGAAATCACCATCCTGAGCAAGAATCTGGCGGGTAAGTGGAACAAGATATTTCTTTACTACGCCATCTTTCGCTTCTACAATTATTTCCCTGTTACCTCTTTTAATATTACCAAAAGATACTACGCCATCAATTTCAGAAACGACCGCAGGGTTACCCGGGTTTCTTGCCTCGAACAATTCTGTTACACGAGGTAAACCACCCGTAATATCTCTTAATTTCCCCAATACCCGCGGTATTTTTACCACCACCTGTCCTGCCCTTACTTCTTCCACTTCCTCCATAATGATATGAGAACCTACAGGAAGATTATAACCCTTTGAATCTTTTTTACCTTCAATTATGAGAGAAGGAATGCGTGCCTTGTCTTTAGTTTCAATTACCACTTTTTCCCTATGGCCGGTTTGCTCATCTGCCTCTTCACGGTAAGTAATACCTTCAACAATATTTTCAAATTTTACGTGACCATCAATTTCAGATACAATAACATTATTAAAGGGATCCCATGTACAAATCACCTCACCTTTAGTCACCTTTTGGCCGTCTTTTACGTTTAAGGTAGCACCATAAGGGACGTTATTGGTTATGAGAAGACGATCATTTTTTACATCCATTATTCTCACCTCGCCTGTACGACCAATAACCACTTTTGTTTTTTCACCCGAGTTACTAACGGCATCCACTGTACGCAATCCGTCAAACTGGATAGTACCATCAAATTTTGCAATCAATGTAGATTCCACCGATGCAGAACCTGCCACACCACCCACGTGGAAAGTACGTAAGGTAAGCTGCGTACCCGGTTCACCAATTGATTGAGCAGCAATGATACCAACTGCATCACCTTTCTGTGCTGTGTAACCGGATGCCAGATTTTTACCATAACATTTAACGCATACGCCACGACGGCTTTCGCAGGTAAGTACAGAACGAATTTCAACATTCTCAATACCTGCCTCATCAATAGTGTGCGCAATATCTTCTGTTATATTGCCTCCCGCCTGTACAATCAGTTCTTCATTAAGCGGATTATATACATCATGCAAAGATGTCCTTCCCAAAATTCTGTCGTACAAAGGCTCAATTATATCTTCATTATCTTTTAATGCTGATGTTGCAATACCTCTTAGGGTACCACAATCTTCTTCATTAATAACAACGTCCTGTGCAACGTCAACGAGTCTTCTCGTTAAGTAACCGGCATCTGCAGTTTTCAATGCAGTATCCGCAAGGCCCTTACGGGCACCGTGCGTTGATATAAAATATTCGAGTACATTCAATCCATCTTTAAAGTTGGAAAGAATTGGGTTTTCAATAATTTCACTACCGGTACTGCCGGATTTACGCGGCTTTGCCATTAAACCCCTGATGCCCGCTAACTGCTTAATTTGTTGCTTGGAACCCCTGGCGCCGGAATCAAGCATCATGTAAACGGAATTAAATCCTTGTTTATCATTTGCCAATTCGCGTATAAGCGTTTCAGTTAGACGTGTATCCACCCTGCTCCAGATATCAATAATACCGTTATATCTTTCATTATTTGTAATAAGTCCCGAATTATAGTTATCCCACACTTCATCTACTTCACCGGTGGCATTGTCTATCATTTCCTGCTTGGTATCAGGAATGATAAGGTCATTGATATTAAATGATAATCCTCCTTTAAATGCCATGCGGAAACCAAGTTGCTTAATATCGTCAAGGAATTTTGCAGTTGCGGGAATATTTGTCCATTTAATTATATCCCCAATAATTTCACGCAAAGCTTTTTTGGTAAGCAAAGCATTTACATAGCCCGCACCCTTTGGTACATGCTGGTTAAAGATTACCCGGCCAACGGTTGTCTCTAGTAATTTTTTCTGAAACGTGCCGTCGTCATTTCTAATTTCCACTTTCACTTTAATGTGAGCATGCAAATCAATTCGCTGTTCATTGTAAGCTATAATGACTTCCTCGGGAGAATAAAATGATTTCCCTTCTCCTTTTACAATAAGTTCAGGAGTTGATTTTCTTCCTTTGGTAATGTAATACAATCCCAAAACCATGTCTTGTGAGGGAAGCGTAATAGGAGTTCCGTTTTGAGGATTTAGAATGTTATGTGACGAAAGCATTAACATTTGCGCCTCCAATACTGCTGCATTACTTAGCGGTACATGCACAGCCATCTGGTCACCATCAAAATCCGCGTTGAACGCCGTAGTTACCAAAGGATGCAATTGAATCGCTTTTCCTTCGATCAATTTTGGCTGGAAAGCCTGGATTGAAAGGCGGTGTAGTGTCGGAGCCCTGTTTAACATAACAGGATGGCCCTTCAATATATTTTCAAGAATATCCCAAATGATGGCTTCTTTTTTATCAACAAGCTTACGGGCACTCTTTACGGTTTTTACTATTCCTCTCTCGATTAATTTGCGAATGATAAACGGCTTAAATAATTCAGCGGCCATGTCTTTTGGTAATCCGCATTCATGCATTTTTAATTCAGGACCAACAACGATTACAGAACGACCTGAATAATCGACACGTTTACCTAACAGGTTTTGACGGAAACGTCCCTGCTTTCCTTTTAAAACATCACTCAATGACTTTAATGCACGACCCCCTTCGGCCTTAACAGCATTGGATTTTCTTGAGTTATCAAATAATGAATCTATAGCTTCCTGCAGCATTCTTTTTTCATTGCGAAGAATTACTTCAGGGGCTTTGATTTCCAATAATCTTTTCAAACGGTTGTTACGGATGATAACCCGGCGATATAAATCATTCAAATCAGAAGAAGCAAAACGGCCACCATCTAACGGTACTAATGGACGCAGTTCAGGTGGTATGACCGGAATGTATTGCATAACCATCCACTCAGGGCGATTATTAATTCTTGTATTTGCGTCACGGAAACTCTCTACCACGCTTAAACGCTTTAATGCATCGGCTTTACGTTGCTGTGACGTTTCATTTGCCGCAGCGTTACGTAAGTCAAATGACAATTGATCCAAATCAATTCTTTGCAACATATCGTGTACTGCTTCAGCACCCATTTTTGCAATAAACTTATCAGGATCTTCATCGGGTAAATGCTGGTTATCTTTTGGAAGAGTATCCAGTATATCGAGGTATTCTTCTTCAGTTAAAAGGTCTCCATAATTCTGTCCTTTATCGGCACGAATGCCCGACTGTATTACAACAAATCTTTCATAATAAACAATAGTCTCTAATTTCTTAGAGCTCATTCCAAGAAGATAGCCGATCTTATTTGGCAATGATTTAAAATACCAGATATGAACAACGGGAACTACTAATTTAATGTGTCCCATTCTTTCACGACGTACTTTCTTTTCAGTAACCTCAACACCACACCTGTCACATACAATACCTTTATAACGAATACGCTTATATTTTCCGCAGGCACATTCGTAATCCTTTACCGGGCCAAAAATTCTTTCGCAAAACAAACCATCTCTTTCAGGCTTATAGGTACGGTAGTTGATTGTTTCGGGCTTTAATACTTCGCCATAGCTTCTTTCGAGAATAGAATCCGGAGAAGTAAGGCCAATTGTAATTTGAGAAAACGTTGGACGTGGACGATTTTCTTTTCTTATCATATTTAGAAGTTTACCCCAAACCCCTAAAGGGGCTTAGAATTTTTTTGTTTTAATTTGTTAGAATTTTCCCATGCTCCCCTTTAGGGGTTAGGGGTTTACTCAAACTGTAAATCCAATCCTAAACCTCTTAATTCATGTACCAATACATTGAATGATTCAGGAACACCAGGCCGCGGAATATTATCACCTTTTACGATTGCCTCATAGGTCTTTGCTCTTCCTATAATATCATCAGATTTTAGCGTGAGTAATTCCTGTAATATATTAGATGCACCGTATGCTTCCAGTGCCCATACTTCCATCTCACCAAAACGCTGGCCACCAAATTGTGCTTTACCACCAAGAGGTTGCTGGGTAATTAAACTGTATGGGCCAATTGAACGTGCATGCATCTTATCATCAACCATGTGATGCAACTTAATTATATAAATAATACCAACTGTTGCTTTCTGATCGAAACGCTCGCCAGTTTCACCATCATATAAATATGTGTGTCCGAATGTAGGCAGGTTAGCCTTTTCGATTTGCTCAGCAATTTCATCTACAGAAGCACCATCAAAAATGGGAGTTGCAAAACGTTTGTCAAGTTTTTCACCGGCCCATCCAAGAACAGTTTCATAGATCTGGCCAAGATTCATACGACTTGGTACACCCAATGGATTTAATACAATATCAACGGGGGTTCCATCTTCGAGGAATGGCATATCTTCCTGCCTTACTATTTTGGCAACGATACCCTTATTTCCATGACGGCCCGCCATCTTATCTCCGACTTTCAATT
>JBBSPK010000070.1:0-14700 GCA_038258875.1 Chitinophagales bacterium | reverse complement strand
CCCATTTAGCAATAGCCTGGCCGCATTATCTTTTTCGGCAAATTGAAATAGTTTTACGCCAACTAGCGGCGGGGCGGCCATGGAACTACCGCCAATGGCTAACCCTTTTCCATCACCTCCATGGCAATTCCCGCAAAGTGATCTAAAAGTCATAGCTCCATCCAGGATCACTTTTCTGTCTTCTGCAGCCATGTTAACAAGCCGGGTTGAAAGCTTTTTTACAAGATCATTTTCATCGAGCGCATCTTTGGCAGCCAGCACCATTTCATTATTTGCATTCTCTTCTACAATTTCCTTAACAATAGCTTTAGCTTTATCCGGATTGCTGTTATACACTGACAACAGCACCTGCACGCGAACATCATAATTTATATCGTCCTTAAGCTTTGCCACCTCATCTATTACCTGGCTGTCATTTTTTTTCATAAAAGATTCACTAATCCACACTGCGGTTTTTCTTACCTGCGGATCAGGATCATTAAAGGCATGCGACAACACTTCGTTATCAATTGCGTCCAATCCTTCGAGGGTCCATAAAGCGTGTATGCGTGCCAGTTGACCGGTATCGCTTTCTGAATTTTTTGGCTGCCCCATGGCTATATTTTTTAAGGCAGGAATTACTGATCTGTCGCCGCGAACGATAATGAGTTTTTGAGCATTATCCCGCCACCAACCATTAGGGTGCCCGAGGTATTTAAGAAGTGTTGCAGAAGATTCACTCAGCATATTTGGCTTAGGTGCTTCCTTGAAGCCATCATAAACTACTCTATAGATACGGCCGCCGGTTATGTTTTTAGCAAAACCAAGACTATCAATTTTATTGCGGAGAAAAGATCCTGGTTTTGTCCAGCTTCCCTGCTGGATAATTCCATGGTTCATATCCACAATATATAAATTACCATCAGGGCCGGTAGCGCTGTTCACGGGCCGGAAATTCATGTCTGAAGATGATATGAACTCCATACTGTCGTAAGCATTTTTAAGGACGATTTTCCCTTTCATGTTAATCACTTTCGCTCTTCTTATTATCCTCCCTACCGGTTCGCAAACAATGTAATCGCCCACAAGATCTCCCGGCAGCCTGTCGCCCCTGAAAATTGACTGACCGCAACAAGCCGTGAAATGATTAAGGGTATTATTTGGCCTTAGCCTGGAATCTCCTCCCTGTACATCTGGAGTAGCTATGATCGGCCATACTTCCTGGAACTGGGGACTAAACTGATCAGGGAAATCCAGGCTTCCATAAACCGGGTTGATTTGAAAACCCAACACCGGAGTTTCTCCGCCGGCACTGGAGAAAAATAAACGCCCGTAATTGTCGTGGGTTAAACCCCATTGGCCATCTACTCCGCTGGGAATGGTATCTACCTTTATGGTACCGTTAGTATAACGGAAACGGACCGGATCATAGGTCATATACATCCAGTTGTCCAGGTTCCAATCAAGTCCGCTTCGCTGGTGTTCCATATTCGCATCGCTGGGGACGTATTTATCATCTTTATAAACTATCTTTTTGAAATCTGCTTTACCATCACCATTGGTATCAGAGTAGCTCGTGATGTTAATTGAATTTGTTTCATTTACCAATAACTCATTCCCTACGCTCTGCATCATTCTTGGCAACAAAAGACTATCAATAAATACGGAACTCTTATCCATTTTACCATCACCATTAGTATCCTCCAGCAGCATTATACTACTCCAGGGCTCCTGCTCGCCGGTCGCATCGGCATCCTGCATATACGTGAGCATTTCCGCAACATACATTCTGCCATTACCATCCCAGGTAATCGCTACAGGATCTTGTATCATAGGCTCGCTCGCCACTAATTCCATATGGTATCCTTTGGGCAGATACATAGCTTTCATACTTTCTTCAGGCGATAAATACTTTGCCGTTGGATGCGAATTAAATTCGGGTTTTTGATTATCCTCCCGCATGTTACAGGTAAAAACCATTATAGATATAATCACCAGGCATAAAACCTGTAATTTAATTTTCATGTCAGATTATTATTTACACAGTTTTTGATTATCATTTTATTTTTTGAAGATTGAGACTTGTCTAAGATTTTTTTCCCATGGCATATTCAATGCCGCCAAGAATATGCTGCAGGTAAAGCGGATCGGCAAAAGATTCTTCCGTATGGCCTAACTCCGTATAAAACGATCTGCCACCATCGTATTCATGATACCAGGCCATAGGATGATGTCCCATGGGCGCAATTTTGCCAAGATCATAACTTTTTTCGTCAATGGTAATCAATTCATGCAGGCCTTCCGCTACCCATTTAAAACTGTACCATTCATCTTTCCGTTGCCATGGGTTAGGCAAATGTTTGGTAGAGGGGTTTTTGGAATCTACAATATTTAATGTTGCCACCTGTTCTGCCGGATGCCCACCAAAATATGCACCAACAAGATTGCCATACCAGGGCCAATCGTATTCACAATCGGTAGCGGCATGAATGCCCATGAAGCCACCACCAGCTTCTATATATTGTTTAAATGCCTCCTGTTGTTCAACATTTAATATATCGCCGGTAGTGCTTAAAAATATTACCGCTTTATATTGTTTTAAATTTTCTGAATTAATATTGTTGGCATCGGTAGATGTATCTATATTAAAATTATTTTCTGCACCTAGTTTTTGAATAGCCACTATACCAACAGCGATTGAACTGTGGTGATACCCGGCAGTTTTACAGAATACAAGCACCCTGGGATTTTGCCCGGCAAAAGCAGGACCAATATTAAGAATTATCAAAGCTACCAGGGTTAGTATTAAGGGCGGGTAACGGAAGTTGTTAGTTTTAAACGGATGTTTCATTAATTTTAATTTGGTTGTTTAACTAATGTACTACTGTACACTTTGAAATTCTATTTTATTACGCTGATATAAAAATTATTTGCCGGCTTAGTACTCGCTTTATCCGCAATAGCCCGCAATTTATGCAAAGACTCTTTCAATGCATCTTTAAAAAATTTTGAATCGTGACTATAACTAATGAACAGCATGCCTTCGTTTACCCATTATCTACATCTTCCATTTTGTTAAGGTGGATACCTGGTGCTACTCCGTACTTATTGCATTGCCGGACCGCTTCGTTGGCGCAAGCGTTCCCGCTTGTGCCTTGTAATACCAACTATAGCATAATTCAATCAATTCTTTCATCCCGCAGAAATCTCCTACACGTTTATCGTCATCATGGAATTTTTATTTTATGTTCATAGGCTAATGTAAGCCTCTTTTCAATTTCCAGCACAACGGGGGCCGCTTGGGCCAGCAGTGAGGCCTTTTTTTGCTGCGATTATTTAGAGGTTTTTATTTGATAAATGAACCTATTAACGACAATTGAAAAGGCTAACTCAAAAATCAGAAATTGTATTGGCGGAACAACAAGTGAAAAAAGCGAAGATTAAAATACTGAAAACCAATTTTAAAAAATGGAGCGGGTATCGAACACCCTAAAAAATCAGTCGGCTTTTTCCAATTCAAAAATATCGTTGACCGTTACTCCAAATAGTTTTGCCATTTTTAAGGCTAACACTACTGACGGAAAATAATCCTGCGTTTCAATCGCATGTATCGTTTGACGGGACACACCGATTTTTTCAGCTAATTGAGCTTGTGTCATATCCTTTTTTGCACGTTCAACTTTTACTGTATTTCTCATTTAATTTATACAATTTATAGTTGAACAATAAAATATATACCAATAGCTGAAATATTATTAAGATTGTTACAGAAGCATGTACAAGTTGTACAAACAAACTATATGTTTCCATTACAATACAATAAATAAAACATCCAACGAGAGAAACAAAAAAACTTTGCAACCGTAGTATTTGTATTCGCTCATCTTCAATCTTCTCTTTTGAAATTGCAATCATTAATAATCCAATTGCCATTAAAACACGGTTGAACACATTATAATCAGAAGTTTCCAAAGTAGTATTATTGAAAACATAATTAATAAAGAGAACCGCTGCCACAATGGAAATCAATAACCCAATTTTTTTAAAATAATTGGGAAAGAGCCAGGTAATGATTTTGTTTTTCATTCCCCAAAGGTAATAATAGTTTACTAAAATTCAAGTTTAATTTACAATATGTAAAACTTAGTTTACATTTGCGTTAATAGAACACTATAATGAAACTATTCTTTTTTATCGTAGCAACAATTTGCAGCCTTGAGCTATCTGCTCAAAATGAAATCAGTTATTCACCTACTGCGATTGATACAATGTTCAACAAACAGTTAACCGATAAAACCGCAAGAGGGATTTCATTTGTTTTAATAGCAAATGGAAAAGTAGTTTTTGAAAAAGGATATGGCTATAGTGATATGAAAAACGTTAAACCGGTTGATGCACAGAATACCATATTTAGCATTGCTTCTGTTTCAAAAATCTTTGCTACGCTTAGTTTAATGCAATTGCAGGAGAAAGGTAAATGCAAAATCTCTGATGATGTAAATAAATACCTTGGGTTTAAAATAAAAAATCCTTTTTCAACTCCGGTTACCATTTTTAATTTAATGACGCACACTGCAGGCTTTGAAGATAAGTTCATGGGAGGATTAACACCAGACCCGCATAAAATAATTCCATTAGAAAAATATTTTCAAAAAGCAATGCCTGCAGTTGTTATGGAGCCGGGAACACAAATTTCTTATTCAAATCACGGTGGTGCATTAGCAGGGTTAGTAGCAGAAAAAATCAGTGGAACAAGCTTTGATAAATATGTGCAGCAAAACATTTTTGACCCGTTAGAAATGAAACATAGCAGTTTCTTTCAACCTGCACCGGATAGCTTACAAAAAAATATGGTTCGGGGAGAATATCCGCAGCCTTATTTCAATCCTTACCCTGCGGGCGGTTGTGTAACAACGGCTGATGATATGAGCAAGCTTATTTTATCATTACTCAATGACAATAAAATATTAAGTACTGAAAGTATCAGCCGAATTTTTGCCAAACAATGGAGTGCAAATCCCGCAATGCCCGGAATGGGTTTAGGGTTTATGCAAAGCATTATAAACGGGCAAGAAGTTTTTTTTCATACAGGTGATGCGGGTCAACATTCATTATTGTTTTTAATCCCAAAACAAAAAATAGGTTTTTTTGTAGTTTATACAAACATCGCAAGTGGTTCACCAAGAGAAGATGTAGTTAATTTCGTAATGAATAAATTTCAGGTTGCTCCCTTTAAGTTGCCGTTACTTCCAAATGACTTTAATAAAAGAGCAGCAGAATATCAAGGAAATTATCGCAGCAATCAATATTCAAGAACAACGTTTGAAAAATTAGGCGTTATACCCAACCAGTTTACAGTAACTGCCAAACCAAACAATACTTTGTTTATTGAGATGTTAGGCGGCGGCTTATCTGCATCCTTGGTAGAAATCAATAAAGACCTTTTTATAAGCAGCGATAGCGCCTATTTCTGCTTTATCCGAAACAAAGAAAATAAGATTACAGGTATCCAGATAGCAGGCAATTTATCAGACCCGTCGGGTTTTGAAAAAATAAATTGGTGGGATAATGTAAAACTTCATGCAACAATTTTTTTGTTTATTGGTTTAATCATTGTTATAAGAATAATCTGGAGCATTACAAGCGGCATAAAATCATTCGTACACAGAAACAAAAAACAAATACAAGTAAATATCTACTCAAAGCGAGTATGGTTTACAACAAGTTTATTTAGTTGGGTTTTAATTATTTTGTTAGCCACCAGTTTGATAAGTGTTGTTTTTATAGCTAAACCAATTTACCAAATTCCAACACCAATAAATATTACTTTAGTTTTACTGAAAGTAATAGCAGTATTGAGTTTGCTGTTTCCCATTGCGTCATTTATTTCATGGAAATTTGATTGGTGGACGACAGGAAAGAAAATATTTTTCTCATTCTTTTCTCTTGCAATGCCTGGTTTATCATGGTTAATTTTTTATTGGAATTTATAGTTGCCCCCTTCGCTGGTAAGCGGGCCACTTGTGCCTTATAGCAGGTTTATCAAAGTTTTATTCCAAAGCGATCCCATAATACATTTTGTATTTCCTGTTCATTATTTAATAGGATCGTTTTTACTTCACCGTCGCTGGTAATTTTTAATGTATCTCCTGTTAAAGTTATTCTCCCGTTTTACATCGGCAATGAACAAATTCTTTTCTTCATGAAATGAGATTCCTTATTTGTTTGATGATAATTACACATGCCGTAAAAATCCTCAACATGCCTTTCTTGTTCTGAAAATATATATTCAGGTATGAACACTCCTTCGGCATTCTTCTTCTTTACAACTTTATATTCTTTATTAAAGATTTTAATTTTAAAAACTCCCGCAGGATCAACCGTTTCGTTATTCAATTCCATTTTAATTGGATACAAAGCAAACTCACCAAATCCAACATCTGCAAGAAAATTACCGTCATTTGTTTTGACGATTAATGCCATATGATCAAACTCCGGGCTGTAATCTTTTTTACCATCGTACACTCTCGCAGAAACCATCTTTACTGTGAAACCAATTTGAATTAATAATTCAGAAAACAGGCCATTCAATTCATAACAAAAACCACCTCTTTTACGAACTACAATCTTATCAAATGAATTCGTTAAATCAATTTTTGTATGATTATGAATATCGAGATTTTCAAACGGAACATTCATTAAGTGCGTGTATTGAAGTTCTGAAAGTACTTCACTGGTGGCGTTTACCGGGCCGTTATAATTGATCCTTTCGAGGTATTGCTTAATGTCCATCACACACTTTTGCAAATGTTATTCAGTATATTTCTGCATCTGGTTGTTAGTGCAAACCGGCAGGTCAAAATTCTAGAAAGTCATTTATTATCATTTGACGAAAAATTCGAATAGAATTTCCTAAGTTAATCCCCGTTTTCGCTTGCTTCTATAGGTATAAAAAAATGATAGTGTCGGCCCAATTAATATATAAACCATTCCTCCCAACCCTGATTTTCCCGCAGGAAGCATAATTGAGACAATGACGGACATTACGCCAATGGATATAAGAATAAAATTTTTATACAGCTTTGTTTTAGTTTCAAATATTTCTGTCTTTGTGAGATCTAATTCCGTTGCCTTTTTTAAAGCATGTATATACATAAATGAAAAAAGAAGGTAAATTGAAATATAACCCATGCCATAAATAACCATCAACTTAGGGATCTCAGAACCGCTTATAACAAGAAATGAATTTTCTTCTCCAGTCATTTGTCCCCCCAAAAGAAGCGTAAATAAAAATTTTAGCGGGTAAACGTAAAACAGCACTAAAAAAATCAATGTGCAATTGAGCACAACTGTTCGTAAATCATCCATACCATAACGCCGGAAAAATATATTCTGTTCGTACCAGATGGTCATCAATAAAATAAAACTTACACCAAATGCAGGAAACCCACGCATCGTATCCATCAGCTCGCGAAAGTTTTTCGGTACTTCAAGACTAACAATTAATAATGTAACGGCAAATGCGAAAACGGCATCGCTAAACGCTTCAATCCGTTTTACTTCATGCCCGCGGAATCGAAATTTGATGTTGTCTCCTAATTTATTTGCAACCTCTTTTCTAAACATAACTTAAGATTGTGCAATGTAAAATAAATATGAAAAGAATTGGATTTTTCTCACACTACTTTTGGCTCCCATCCATTTTCATATTCCCTTTTCCAAAGATTCATTCCCTCAGCGCTGTGAAGAATGTGCCCGTTTGCAGGATCGCAATGCAGTGTTTGCCCTGTGCGCTGCGCAATGTTTGCGAGATGACAGAGTAGTACGCTCTTGTGTCCTTCGTCAACGGGAGAATTTAATTTTGCATCGCCACGAATTGCATCAATAAAATTTTGAAAATGCCAGGTATCGAGATTTCCGTTTGCGCTCAATGTATTATTGGGATCTGAATTAACGGCCGACTTCACCTCTTTCACCGTTTTATTTTTTGCATCAACAATTTTATAATCATCATTACCAAGGTTGATCAATGAACCATTGGTGCCATAAATTATAAATCCACGGCCGACGCCCTCCACCGGGTAATTATTGCAGCTTCTCGATTCCCATGTTATGCTCGCTCTATCACCAAACTCAAAAGCAGCAACCTGCGTATCGGGCGTTTGCCAGTCATCTTTAAAAGCATAGCGTCCACCGGCAGAAGTTACCTTAGTTGGGTAATCAACATTTAAGAACCAGCGGCAACAATCAATTTCATGAGTTCCATTATTACATGCTTCACCTGTGCCCCAATTCCAGAACCAATGCCAGTTATAATGTACAAGGTTATCCTGGTAAGGTTTCCTTGGTGCAGGTCCTTGCCATAACTCATAATCCAAAGTTGCTGGTGGTGTAATAACTTTCCCGGTACCGATTGTGTCCCTGTTATTAGTGTACCATGCCTTGCCAAGGTAAGGCGCGCCAATAATTCCATCTTTCACAGATTTGACTGCTTCTATAATCGTTGGAAAGGAACGGCGCTGGTTTCCCATTTGAATATGCTTTCCATATTTATGAAGTGCCTGTGAAATAAGTTCTCCTTCATAAGGATTATGCCCGCAAGGCTTTTCCACGTAAACATGTTTGTCATGAGCCGCGGCCATTATTGCCGCAGGCGTGTGCCAGTGATCAGGCGCAGCAATCACTAACGCATCGAAATCATTTTTCTCTACAAGCTTTCTTACATCTTTGATAACTGTTGGTTTTCGTGTTGCATTTTTTACAGCCTCAAGCCCTTTCTGTATTGCCTTATCTTCAACATCACATATATAAGCCACTTCCACATTTTGTAGCTGAGAAAAATTTTGGGCAAGATAACTTCCCCGTCCATTTACTCCCATAACACCTACAATAACTTTATTGGAAGGAGCATTCCTGCCAAAGATTGGAAAGTTAAGAATGGTAACACCAGCAGTAGCAAGGGCAGTGTGTTTAATAAATTTTCTTCTTTGCATAACAAATAAATTTTAGCATAGGGAAAACACATGGCAGGAAATAATTCTAATATAAAATTAAATGATAATTTTAAAAGCTCTATTGAAATCAATATAAGATGCAATATGTTACTGGAATAGATATTGGAACAGGCAGTGCAAAAGCAGTTGCTGTTAATTTAGATGGGAAAATAATTGCTTCCACTCAATTCTTTTATCCCACATATACTCCTCAACATGGTTATTCAGAACAGGATCCGGAAGTTATATGGCAGGCATTTGTAGATTGCCTGAATGAAATAATTAAAAAAGTCGGGCATGTACCCTACGCCGTTAGTCTTAGCAGCGCTATGCACAGCCTGGTGTTGATGAATGACAAAAACATCGCCGTGACTCCATTAATTACCTGGGCGGATACAAGGAGTGAAAAAGTTGCTGAAGAAATAAGAAATTCTACCGCAGCAGAAAAACTTTATACATCAACCGGCACTCCCATTCACTCGATGTCGCCATTGTGCAAAATAAAATGGCTGAAGGAAAATCAGCCCGAAATTTTTTCGACCGCTTTTAAATTTATTTCTATTAAAGAGTTTATCTGGTATCGCCTGTTTAATGAATACCAGGTAGATTATTCCATTGCTTCTGCAACGGGCTTGTTTAACATTGTAAATTATCAATGGAATACGCCGTCACTGAATTTATGTGGCATTACAGCATCGCTGCTTTCAAAAATTGTATCAACAGGATTTACCCGTAAAGATTTGAACAAATCAATGGCAGCATTATTAAAAATTCCTGCAGACACAATTTTTTGCATTGGCGCAAGTGATGGTTGCCTTGCTAACGTTGGCAGCGATGCAGTTGAAAAAGATATTGCTGCGCTAACCATCGGTACGAGTGGGGCCGTGAGAATAACAAATACGAAACCTATTAACAATTACCAGGCAATGATTTTTAATTATGTGCTTGATAAAAAAACATTTGTATGCGGTGGGCCGATAAACAATGGTGGTAATGTTTTAAAATGGTTGTTCAAAACTTTTTTACAAATTGAAAAACCGTCCGAAACCGATTACGAAAGCTTCTTTAAAAATATTGAAACGGTTCCGGCGGGTTGCAAAGGCCTTTTGTTTTTACCTTATATATATGGTGAACGGGCCCCGGTATGGGACGAGAAAGCCTCGGGTATTTTTTTCGGCATCAAATCATATCATACTGGCGCACATTTTTTAAGGTCTGCCCTGGAAGGAATTTGTTTCGCTTTGAAAAATATTATTGAAATAATAGAAAATTCCACGACTCCTTTAAAGGAGTTACATGTGAGTGGCGGTTTTGTTCACTCCAAAATATGGATGCAAATATTAGCAAATGTTACGGGGAAAAGGTTATGTCTCGTTCAAACGGAAGATGCATCGTCAGTAGGTGCTGCAATTTTTTGCATGAAAGCAATAAATATTATTGATGAATATTCTTCTATAAAGCCGAACATCTCTCTCATAATTGAACCCGATGAAGAATTTAAAAAAATGTATGAAAAATATTACGGCATTTTCAAGGCCCTTTACGAACCGTTGAAAATTCCTATGCACCGGCTTCATAATCTGAACAACGCCTGATAATTTGGAAACTGATTGCACAGGATGCATCTGTACAGAATAGTAATAAAAAAAAATGCACTGAAAATTGAATTTATTTTCAGTGCACTGATCAGGATTTAATTGAACGGGTCTTTAAGCAGGATAATTTGAAAATTCAAGAATTGATTTGAATTCGTAAAAAGAATGGTCTGCAAATTGGAATAATAAAGCGGGGGTTCTACTCATTATAAGAAAACTACAAGGTTTACATGAAAAAAAATCGGGATTTAATAATAAAAAGTTAGCAATAAGGTATCAAATAAAGCATACCTGCCATTTCAATTGGTGCAAATTTAGTGAACCTTATAACCCGCATCTGTGATGCACATCACAAAATTCCTAAATTGATTAATTGAATTTCATTGTGGCCGAGAAGTATTTTACCCGCCTCTTCCATGGTTTTTAGTTGCCGTGAAACAGCTTCCCTGGAACAATGAAGGCTGCTGGCAATTTCCCTGTGGCTTGTATTCAAAATTTTTTTGTTAGTAATAATGCTTAGGCCTTCCAGGAAAAATTCAATTCTTATATCCAGTTTTTTAAAAGCAATATTATCAATCATATTCAGGTAAAAACCGTAATACATGACGGTTGTAGACAAAATATATTTATACCAGCTATCGAATCTTTTTGCGATAGCATCCTTATTGTAAAAGGACAGGTTGAGAATATAGGTTGTCTTTAATGCAAAAAAAGTAAGTAAACTTTTTTTATCGGCAACAGGGCTGTCTTCGCAAACAGACATTGCAAAGCCCTCTCCTTCTTTCAGAAAAGCAACAAGAAATTCCGCTCCTTTGTCATTTTCTCTATACGCCTTAACGCTGCCTTGTAATACTAAAAAAGAATGTGTGAGCGTTTGTCCCATCTTTACAATCATTTCTCCTTTTTTATAAAGACGGACAACGCCGTTCTTTTCAAGTTCTGCTTTTAATTCATTCTCAAAATGAGGAAATGCATTATTTATTAACAGGCGTTTCATCTTTTTAAATGATTCATTGTAACCTTCTTTAAAGAAACCATTTGTTCTATTGGCGCTCCCCACAGTTTTAATTTCCGGAATACTTGCACAATTAAAAACATACACCACCGCAATGCCCAATTGAAACACAATATTGGCGAAGATTTTTATATTTTCAATTTTTTTTCAGAAACTTTCGCTCAACAAAATTCCATTACGTGTTGCAAAAATTGCACCTTTGATTTGCCGTTATTATCATGTAATTGTCATTAAAAGAAAAAAGATATGTGTCGGACATTTTGAAATTTATAGAGCGAAGTAATAATGCCCCCATATAACGGAAACCCCGTAAGAAACGGGGTTTACTAAAAAGGAAAACATCTTTCACACTTACTTTTGAACTTCGCCCTGCATTTCATCGCATTTAAAACTGATTTGTAAAACCTGACCCCCACCGAGTGCAGGCGGCCCAAATCCCCAATTAGAAACGTACAATTTTCCATCGGGACCAAAGGTCATCGCCGTTGGTAAAAATAGCCCGGAAGTAACTACTTGCCTGGCACCTGATGGGTCCATCCGCACAATATCACCGGTTCCGGGTGTAGGAAATGGATTGTTGGTTGTAGTTTCAAGCACATACAATCCACCTGCTCTGTCAAACAAAACACCGAGTATCGTATTGAACCCTGTGGCATAAACGCTTATTTGCCCACCTGGTGTAATTTTATAAATGCTGGAAATGCCTGGCACCGCCGGAAATGGGCTTAAGTTTCCTACATAAAAATTTCCATTGTGAAATGCCTGTGCTGTGGGAACAATATGCCCATACGTTGCAGAAATATCTATTACACGACTCACATTTCCATTAGGTGATATCTTCACCAATTCTCCATGATTTGCTTCCACTGCATACAAATTGCCATTCACACTACTCATGCTATACCAATCACCATCGGGTTCAAAATCATCTTCTTCAGGATTGGCTACCGGATGAGCCGCCAAATATTCACTCAGGTTGGCTACGCCACTCCACGATCCATTTGAGTTTATTTTTATAACACCATTCGGAATAGAAGGCACTCCGTGAGAACAACCTGCACCCGTTATTACAGCATACATTTTATTTCCAATGAAAGCAATATCCCCTACTCCACTTATATCTCCCAGCGCATTTTGTGATGATGGCAGATTGTCAACGTATGTTGTACGTTGACCGTTATGATCAATCATGGAAATTCTGCTTCCATCCACACTACCCGTATAAGGCCCCACGGGTGGAACTACCTGGTCACAATTAGTAGATGAATTAGTTCCTCCAATACCGCCTTCAGCAACATACAGTTTTCCATCCGGCCCAAACTTCAGCCCTCTTGGATTATTTAAACCTGTTGCAAATACTTTTGTAGTTGTAACGATTGTATCATCACCATCACAAAAATGCTGATGGGCTTTTCTGCATGAAATAAAGAGAAGTGTGCTTAATAGAAATATACCTGATTGAAATATAATTTTTGTTTTCATAAACTTACATTTTGTTATAACAAATATTTTTTAACCCTGTTCTTTACGGAATTACAGAATGAATCAGGGTTCATTTCTGCAATGAACAATTATAAGGTAAAGATTTTTAATTTCGGCTGACAATGATTTCATAAAAACATATAATAATAACCTGCTTTAATTACAGCATTACAGAGGAAAATAAGAGTAAAATTTATAATCAGGAATAGCTAAAAGAAATACGGAAAGGTATTGTCTTCCTGGGGTAATAGGGGTAATGAAATAATTGATTTTTAAACCAGACTGCAAGATATATATGCTTTGGTAGAATTTCAAATATATTTAATATTTATTTGCTGTTAAGGGTCTTTCTTGTAATACCAGGCCTTCCATTTTTTAATGGTAATATTTATATAATTTTAAAATGTAAATCCATTAGGGTAACAGGCGCAACTTTTCCTGTAAAAAATTGTATTACCTATCAGTTATAAATCCAATGGGTAAAGTGATAAAATATATTACATGGCAAAAAAATTTATACAGTGGCTTTTGTTTTTATTATTTCCATCCATACTTTTTGCCCAGCAAAATGAAAAGGATACATTGTTGCAGCAGGCAACTCTTGAAAATTGCGTTCATTATGCCATTGCCCACAATCCCGATCTTAAGAATGCCCGGCTTGATGAAGACATTACCGAAACGGTTATCAGGTCAAAGTTGGCAGATTGGTTTCCCCAGGTAAATTTCAATTATATCCTGCAGCATAATTTTCAATTGCCGACGTCCAATTTCAATGGCATGAATATTAATATAGGCTCTCAAAATACATCCGGGATTCAATTTGGTGCAACGCAAAATATTTTCAACCGGGATTTACTGCTGGCTTCACGCAGTTCAAAAGATGTAAGGCTTCAGTCAAAACAAAATACAAAAGAACAAAACATAAATATTGCGGCGATGGTAAGTAAGGCGTTTTACGATGTGCTTCTTACCAAACAACAACTGAATGTAACCGAACAGGATATCCAGCGTATTGAACTAAGTTTGAAAGATGCATACTACCAGTATCAAAGTGGTATTACAGATAAAACAGATTATAAGAGAGCCACCATTTCTTTAAACAATGCAAAGGCGCAGAAAAAATTTGGTGACGAAACTGTGAAGGCAAAATACACTTACCTAAAGGAGTTGATGGGTTACCCCGCCTCACAGGATTTTGAACTCGTGTACGATTCTGCACAAATGGCCAATGAAATTTTACTCGATACTTTACAGGACGTAAACTATTCCCACAGGATAGAAATTCAATTGCTGGAAACTCAAAAGAAGCTGCAGCAATATAATTTACAATATTACAGATGGAGTTTTCTTCCCGAAATTTCTGCATTTGGAAATTATAATCTCAATTTCCTTAACGACCGGTTTACCAAATTATACAACCAGAGTTTTCCAAATTCCTATGCAGGCCTTACGCTTGCTATTCCTATATTCCAGGGCGGGAAAAGATTACAGCAAATTAAACAGGCAGAGTTGCAGGTAAACCAGGTCGATAATTCTATTACAAGCATCCGTAATAAAATTAATACACAGTATACCCAGGCACTGGCAACTTACAAAAGCAACTTATATAATTATAACAGCCTTAAAGAAAATTTGT
>JBBSPK010000069.1:0-14813 GCA_038258875.1 Chitinophagales bacterium | reverse complement strand
GGTTCATAGTTTACTAAATCAGTTTTACCGGTTTTACTTTTTTTAATTTTTACCGGAAATAAATGACAGCTAATAGGTTTTCTCCAGCTTATTTTTCCATCGTTATAAGCCTGTTCTATTCCGCACTTAACGATCCCACTGGCATCCTTAATTCCGTAGGCACACATGCCTGAGCTTAATGTAGGGGTTACCCATCCAAATTCTTTATCATAGATATATCTTCCCCGTTGAAGCACGTTTCGTGATTCTTCAGTGAGATACGGAAGTACAAAATTGAAAGCCTCATTAAGTTCTTTCAGCTCCTCATTTTCAATCGGCGCACCAGCATCGCCGTCAACACAACAACCACCTTTACATTTCACAAGATCACAAACAAAGGTTTCTTCAATAACTTCATCACTTATTAAAATATCGCCAATACTTATCATTGATGCAAAAGTAATAAATACGTGTGGGTTGCCCGTTAAGGATTAGTAGTTTTCCATTGCAGCGTGTTAATGATGTGCTTCATATCTTCCTGCAAAAATTCATTCACCGGGCGAAGGGAATCTTCATTGGGAGCGGCATCAAAGTATAAAGCGCCTCGCAAAAAATTATGTACGGTATCAGATAAAAAAAATTGCCTGGCTGTAGCAACACTCCCCGAAAGCCGGAAAAAAATGCCGGTAATATTGTTAGGGGTATGCATAAGACTGTCCTCAATAGAGTTGGCTTTAATATCATTCTTATAGGTAAGATTATAAGAATCATTAACCATGTTTTGAAAAGTATTTTCTCCTATAGAATCTTTGTATCCACCTTTTGAATCCTTTATTTTATAAACCGATGTACCTCCAATAATTTTATAGCTGATATAAATTTTCCCATTAAAGGATGGAAAATCAATATTCACCCAATAGGGATTCCCCTCACTTTTGTTTGCAAACGAAGAATCTCTTACAACATTTGCATATACAGGGTATTCGAAAGAATAAGGGAAGCCTGGCCGGTCGAATTTTATATATTCCCTTTTTGGAAAATCAATTTTATAATACCCTTTTTTTTTGGATGTGTAAGTGGAATTGCAGCTACCTGACAACAGGCAAAATAAAAATAAAAACAAAAGTGGTGGAATATTAAGATTTAATTTCCTGTTATCCGGTTTGATCATCAGCAATTGTTTTCAGGGTAACCTTAACTTTTTCAATTCGGTTTTTATTTATTTGTAAGGGCGTAAATGTGAAATTTCCAGAGGTAACAGCTTCATTTACCTGTGGAAATTCTCCCGCAATTTCCAATACAAGACCCGCCAACGAATCACTGTCCCCACGAACTTTATCAAAAGTATCCACGGGAATATGCAGGGCTTTACAAACATCATTTATCATTGTCTTTCCTTCAAAAATATAATTGAAATCATCCAGTTTTTTATTAACGCTTTGCTCATCATCAAATTCATCTTGTATGTCGCCAATGATTTCCTCCATTATGTCTTCAAGTGTTACAATTCCGGATGTGCCCCCGAATTCATCTACTACCACAGCAAAATGGATGCGCTTATTCCTGAAATCCTGCAGAAGGTCTTCAATAAGTTTTTGTTCATGAACATAAAAAACCGTACGCATTAAGGGCCGCCAGTCAAAGGCTTCTTCATCGAGGTGGGGTAATAAATCTTTGGTATGAAGAATCCCCACAATTTCATCAAGATTACTCTTATAAACCGGAAGTCTTGAGTAGTGCATTTCTTCCACTTTATTTTTTACATCCTGGAAAGAAGTGTTTACCTCGATGCCACTAACGTCCAAGCGTGTACGCATCGTTTGCTTTACCGTTGTATTACCAAATTTGCGTATACCTTTTAATATTTGCTTTTCTTCACTCGTTGCTTCATGGTCAGGTAAAAGATCTATTGCATAGTCAAGTTGGGTATCGTCCATACCTGAAGAACCGGAATGTAAGCTGTTTTCAATTCTGTCACTAAATTTTACAAGGCGGCTGCTTATCCTGAAAAACACACTGTTGAAGATTTCAATAAGTAATGATGATGTTGCTGCGAACCAGATTTTATGGTGGGTAGCCCAAACCTTGGGTAATACTTCGCCAAACATCACAAGAAGGCTGGTCACTACAATCACCTTGATTACAAATTCCAAAATACCTTGCAAATGAAGATTCTCCACCCAATTATTCATTAGGGTATTCGATATAAGGATGATGCCGATATTTACCAGGCTATTGGCAATCAGCATCGAGGCAAGTAGGGTTTTAGGATTTTCAAGTAAGGTAACAATCCTTTTATACGAAGGCTGCTGCCGGGTTTTCAGCATATTAATATCTTTCAAAGTGAGGGAGAAAAAAGCAACCTCTGAGCCTGCAACAAGGAAAGAAATAAAAAATAGAACGATTACTGTGAAAAGAAGTATGGTAGTTGCTGCAGGAGTTATGGCAAGGAAAGTAAGTGAGTGGAAACAGTAAAAAATAGCCGAATAATAATCCAAAGCAAATAATTTAAATTAAAAATTCCGGATGAATGCCTGCGACATCCAACCGTTACATTAAAAGGGTAATTTTTCTGAGCCTTCATCAATCGGTGGGATTTCATTTCCGGGCATGTTCTCATTTCCGGGCTCATTGCCTGTTTGATTTCCATCAGAGCGTTTATCCAACATAATAAGGTTGTCGCCAATAATTTCTGTCACCACTTTTTTATTATGATCCCTGTCTTCCCAATAACGTGTTTTCAATCGCCCTTCAATATATACAAGGCTGCTTTTATGAAGATATTTTTGAGCAAGTTCTGCGAGGCCACGCCATAGTACAACATTATGCCATTCTGTTTGTGAAATTAATTTGCCCAATTTGTCTTTATAGGCTTCGGTAGTGGCAAGTTGAAATTTAGCTACAGGAATATTACCTTCAAGATATTGTATTTCGGGATCTTTGCCCAGGTTTCCGATTAATACAACTCTGTTTACACCTCTCATAAATTCTTATTTCTTCAGGAAGTAAATTATGCTATAGCAAATTTAAAGATACATTTTAATCTTTCAAATATGAGGTGATAAATTTAGGAAATGGCAACAGGCTAAGATCCTTAGGCGATACCAGTTGGAATTTTTTTAATGTCGTGGCTCCATTCTTGCAAGTAATATGAAAAAACCTGCCCCTGATTGTTTGGTGAGTAAGTTTTTGGGTTAAAAGTTTAGAAACCGCCGTAACCTGGTAGTTATTGCCGTTGAATAAGGCTTTAAAAATTTTAGTGGAAAGCAATTTTTTTTCTGAAACAAGATCGATTGTTTCTATCAAAATAAATTCATAGAGGTTTTGCCAGATATCTTTAGCAGTCCTTTGATTAACGTATACCTTTTTTTTTTCATAAACTATTAAATAATTAAAAAAGCGTTCCTTCTGTTTTATTCCTTTTTCTTTAACAGGTAAAATATTCACAAGATTTTTTTTGTAAGCGATGCATTTTTTTTTCAAGGAACATTGTGCACACAAAGGAAGAGAAGGTTTGCAAATTGTTGCGCCAAAATCCATTATTGCCTGGTTATATGATGCGGGATGTAAAGTGTCAATTAAGTCTTTGGATAATGCGGTAAAAATTTTTTTACCGGAAGTCGTGTCGATAGGTGTTTGGACGCCAAAAAATCTTGAAAGGACCCTGAAAACATTTCCGTCTAAAACTGCATAAGGCTGATTGAAAGCAAAGGAAGCAATTGCCGAAGCGGTGTATTGTCCAATTCCCTTAAGTGCCAGGATATCTTCATACTTTTCAGGAAATTTATCATTCAAATGGCTGTTAATAAATTTCGCTGATTCAATTAAATTTTTGCAACGGCTATAGTAACCCAATCCTTCCCAAAGTTTATAAACCTGTTGCTCAGGTGCTGCTGAAAGACTTTTAATGTCCGGCCAGGCTCTTATAAAGCGATTATAATAATCAAGCCCTTGTTTTACGCGGGTTTGTTGTAAAATTATTTCGCTTATCCATATTTTGTAAGGATCTGTCTCTCCTTTCCACGGCATTTCCCTTTTATTTTCAAATTGATTCCACTTTAGTAAAGTTTCAGAAAAAAATTTCTTATTTTTCATTACATTATAATCTTACCAACAAATTTTGATTGATAAATTGCACCAAAATCAATGTAAATTATTCAGAATGAATTTAAAATAAAGATTATAAATTTGTATAGCCTGGTTAAACATTTTTATTTGGAATACATTTAATTAACAAATTTCAATGTCAAAAAATGAGAAAAGCAGATCTTATCAATCAAATTTCAGAAAAAACAGGTATCCCTAAAGTGGATGTTTTAGTAACTCTCGAGACACTTTTTAAGGAAGTTAAAGAATCGCTTGCTAAAGGAGAAAATATTTACATTAGGGGATTTGGTAGTTTTATTACTAAAAAAAGAGCTGCTAAAATCGGCAGGAATATTAAAAAGAACATTGCCGTTGAAATTCCTGAACACTATATACCGGCATTCAAGCCCGCCAAAGAATTTGTGCAGGATATAAAAGACAAGAATCTGGGCCGCCAACCCCAATAATCGTACCTTTGCGAAGGGTCTATTAAATCTCCCTTTTATTAAAATTGATTTCACGAATTTTTCTCGCAGCCGGCGGTATGATACTTTTAAGCTTGCTCCTATTGTTTGGAAAGACCACAGCTGTAAAAGAGGATTTCCCACACGAGGCAACGTCTCCAATCGCATTTAATATCGAATCTGCTATAACAAAGGCAAAGGAGCAATTAACGCCTTCGCAACTTTTATATGTAACCAGTCTTGAAAATAAGATATCAAGGGGTGATATAAAAATGCAATCAGAAAAACAATTTAACGATCTTGCAAATTTCTGGAAAGATTCCGTCAGCAAATTTGTTCCCTACGCATATTATTTAAGTGAAGCTGCTAAATTGGTTAATTCCGAAAAAAAGCTCACCTTTGCAGCCCGCTTGATTTTAGAGAACATGAGAAGGGAGGACAACCCGGCATTAAAATCGTGGGAAGCAGGGACGGCAGCGTCTTTGTTTGAAGCAGCGCTGAAGCTCGATCCTGATAATGATGATTTGAAAGTGGGCCTTGGCAGTTGTTACGTATATGGCCAGGGAATGATTGGAGATCCCCAGCAAACCATGAAAGGAATCCAGCAGCTGTTACAGGTTGTTAGTAAAGATTCTAATAACATGCAGGCTCAAATGGTTTTGGGAATTGGTGCTGTAATCTCGGGACAGTTTGATAAAGCTATAGCAAGGCTTAATAAGGTTGTAACTTTTGATCCTCACAATCTAGAAGCTGTTTCGTGGTTGGCCGATGCGTACGCAGGTGCGGGTGATAAGCGGAACGCTGTTAAATGGTATGAGCAAAGTAAGCACCTGGTCAATAATCCATCATTTAGCAAAGAAATAGATGAAAGAATAAGGGCATTGAACACGGGGCCTTAGGTGTGACAGGATTAATTAAAAACACTGGTTAATCAAAAGAAAATTTATTAATTAATAGTAATAATAATTTATTAAAAAAAATATTTAATTATGCCTTGCGGTAAAAAGAGAAAACGCCATAAAATTGCCACTCATAAGCGCAAAAAGCGCTTAAGAAAAAATCGCCATAAAAAGAAGTAAAAATATACTTTTACTTACCTGTGTTTTGTATCCTTAATTTCCCTTTTATTCCTCCTGTGTAATTAAGAAATTAATTAAAAGATTTTTGAATTGAACAAGGAACTTATTATAAATGCTGCTCCTCAGGCAGTAGAAATAGCCTTGCTTGAGGATAAAAAGCTCGTTGAATTGCATAATGAAAATGCAAATACGGGTTTTGCAGTAGGAGATTTGTATTTAGGAAAGGTAAAAAAACTTATTCCTGGTTTAAATGCTGCTTTTGTAGACGTAGGTTTTGAAAAAGATGCTTTTCTTCATTATACTGATTTAAGCCCCTATGTGCGTTCCATTCTAAAATTTACGCGTATAGCCATAAATGAAAAAGCAGATTCGGGCTTTGATTTTTCTACACTGGGTGTTGAACCCGAGATCATAAAAACAGGTAAAATAGCAGAAGTATTAAATGGCAAGCCCAATATTCTTGTACAAATATTAAAAGAGCCTATAGCTGCCAAAGGACCCCGGCTTAGTTGTGAACTTTCTTTACCGGGAAGGTTTGTGGTACTTACTCCTTTTAATGATATCATAGCAGTCTCCCGCAAAATTCATTCTTCAGAGGAAAGAAAGCGTCTTCATAAAATTATTGAAGCAATAAAGCCAAAAAATTTTGGTGTGATTGTGCGAACGGCCGCTGAAGGAAAGCACACAACAGAATTACACGAAGATTTACTATCGCTCATAAATACATGGAAAAATATTCAGAAAAATTTAAGTGGAGCAGTTGCACCCTGTAAAATCATGAGTGAAGAGGGAAAAACGAATAGCATTTTGCGGGATTTGCTTAATGAAGACTTTAATAAAATTGTTGTCAATGATAAAAACATTTTCAACGATACACGAACATATTTGCAAAGGATAGCTCCTGAAAAAACCGAGATACTTTCTTTTCACAATAATGGCGCACCTATTTTTGATAGTTATGGAATCACAAGGCAGGTAAAAGCATCTTTTGGGAAAACCGTTAATCTGCCAAGTGGCGCATATCTTATTATTGAACATACTGAAGCATTACATGTAATCGATGTAAATAGTGGTTATAAAAGCGTAAGTAATAACCAGGAACAAAACGCATTTGAAACCAATCTTGAAGCGGCTGCGGAAATTGCAAGACAACTACGGCTTAGGGATATTGGGGGAATAATTGTGGTTGACTTTATCGATATGAAGTTGATGGAAAATAAGAAAAAACTTGCAGAGCAAATGGATAATTTCATGCGAATTGACAGGGCAAAACATGCGGTGCTACCTATCAGTAAATTTGGGCTTATGCAAATTACGAGGCAACGCATGAAGCCTGAGATGACCATTAATACTTCTGAAGTATGCCCGAGTTGTGAGGGAACCGGCAAAATTGCTTCAACGCTAGTGTTAGAAGATGAAATTGAAAAAAATCTTAGCTACCTGATTATGCAAAAACATACCGGGCTTACTATCGAAGTCCATCCTATTTTGCATGCATATCTTACAAAAGGACTTCCTTCTAAGCGTATGAGATGGAGATTAAAATACAAACAAAAAATTTCAATAAAAGCTAACAGCAACTATCATCTTACAGAGTTTCATTTTTACGATAAGAGTGATGAGGAGATAAAACTTTAACCAACTCGGTTTAAGGTTTTCTTCAAATTTTTGTTTTTTTGGTAGACGCTCTTATTACCAGTTCAGCTTTTATATTTAACTGTACTATCGTTTTTTCTTTATCAATATTTTCCAATAAAATTTTTGTGGCCATTTCACCCATTTCCTGTATTGGTTGTCTCAGGTAGGTGAGAGGTGCATAAAATAAATCCGATGCTTCCATTTCATCGAATGTCACAATTGACAGATCATCCGGTATTTTTACACCCATTGAATGAATATATTTCAAACCATAAGTGGCAAGGATGTTAGATGTAAACAATATAGAATCCACCGGTTGCGGAAGGAAAAGAAGATCGTCAACAGCGTTCTCTACTAATAATTTAGTATCATCTCCAAAAACTACTTCTTTACTCCAACTTTTTTTAAAATCGATTTCATTTTCTTTCATTGCATCTTCATAACCTCTCTTTCTCTCCTGCAAAGTATAAAGGCTCGTATTGTAGGTGATCAAGCCAGGGCGTTTAAGACCATTTTTAATTAAATGCTCTACCGCTATAAATCCTGCTTCATAATTATCCAACGCGACCCAATTAGTTTCAATATTAGGGAAATAACGATCTATTAAAACAAACGGAATATCATGGTCTCTTAGATACGCCACATTTGATTCTCCGTTTTCTGCGGGGGCAATTATAAATCCATCCACTTGTCGATCCATGAGGGCATTTATTAGCTTGTAAGATTTGACTGCATTTTCATCTGCGCTTCCGAAAATTACTGTATAGTTTTTTTTATCAGCCTCATCTTCAATAATGCGGGCTAGAGCTGAAAAAAACGGATTTGAAATATCCGCAACCACTAACCCTATTGTAAAAGTTTTATTTGTTTTGAGACTTTTAGCAATCTGATTCGGCCTGTAATTAAGTTCCTGGGCAATTTCCTTAATTTTGAGGGCGACCTCTTTTCTTATCCGACCGGTTTTTTTATTGTTTAATACGTATGATACCAGTGCAGTGGAAACACCCACTTTAGTTGCAATATCCTTTAATGACACTTTTTTTTTCATGACAATACTTCCGATCGGGATTTGCGAATATCTAAAATTTTTACCAACATTTGACTTAATATCAACATAATCAAACAATTAAGTATATGAAAACTTTCTGTTCAAAATATTTGGCACTATAATGGCATTTAGTGTTTAAACGATTAAACAAAATTATGTAATTTTGCTTTAGTTATCTAAAATTTAAAAATTAAAAAAATGGAATCAAATAAAAATATAGCGTTGATTGATTGTAGTGAAAGAGCAGAGATATCGCGTTCAGCAAACACAAGTAACCTAAATGGATATATTGTAAAAAAGATTTTAACCAGTAACAAAGTGCCTGAAGATATCATACAGTCGCAATTTCCTGAAGCCCAGTTGGTGCATGATCTTAATAGCATAATTCAGGATTCTTCAATTGACTTAATCCTGGTTTCAAAGCCAACCCGGACCGATATTGATATGGTAGGAGAGGCGATTCAAGCGGGGAAGAATGTAAGGATTATATAAATACAATTAGTGCGGAAAAAATAAAAACGAAATAATAACTATTGCTTTTGCAATAAATAAAAGTCCGGTCTCCGACTGGTTACATGAGTGAAAACGATTGCCTGCTAAACTTTGCAGGCATTGTTTTTTTGTAAAAAAAAATAAAAAAAGTAGGATGAATTTCAATACCAATATTTTAAAGCGGGTTGCGTGTTTACCAAATTACGCCAATAGGAAGTCGTTTGGCGGGTGGACATATTTCAACAAGGCAGTTTTGGCGAGGACTTATCGCATAGCTACCAGTGTTTTTTTCTTTATAGCAGGCCTTACTTTTTCTACGTGGGCCAGCAGGATTCCTGATATTCAGAATAAACTGCAATTAAGTGACGCAGGTCTCGGCGCCATTTTATTTGCGCTTCCCGTTGGCTTAATGACAAGCTTACCATTATTCGGTTGGCTTGTCGCAAAATTTGGGAGTAGAAAACTTGTTATCGCAGGAGCTTTATTTTATCCCGCGATACTTGTCTTATTAGCCCTGGGAGGTTCAATTTTACAGCTTACCCTTGGCCTGTTTGCTTTTGGATTATTTGCCAATCTCATCAATATAGCTATGAATACGCAGGCGGTGGGTGTTGAAAAATTATATGGGAAATCTATAATGGCTTCATTCCATGGACTATGAGCCTTGCCGGGTTCAGTGGTGCTGTCATCGGGATCTTATTTGTATCGGCAGGGCTTTCTCCTATCATCCAGTTTTCTGTGGTTTGCGGATTATGCTTATTGCTCACCATGGTTTTTTTCAAGTACACTTTACCCCATGATACTGCAAACAGCGGGTCGCAACCTGTATTTGTAAAACCAGACAGGCATATTTTATTGTTAGGAATTATTGCATTTTGTTGCCTGTTATGTGAGGGGGCTATGGCAGACTGGAGTGGCGTTTACTTTAAAAAAGTAGTAGAGGCGCCGGTGTCATATATTACGTTGGGTTATGCAGCTTTCACAAGCACTATGGCTTTGGGAAGATTTCTTGGCGACTGGCTGGTGACAAAATTTGGCGTTAACAGAATGCTTCAAATGAGTGGAGCAATGATTACCCTGGGCTTGTTAATCGCTGTATGTTTCCCTTTTTTGTCAACAGCAATTATTGGTTTTTTTCTCGTGGGATTTGGGGTTTCATCTGTAGTTCCTATTGTTTATGGTTTAGCCGGAAAATCAACAACAATGCCTGCGAGTACTGCCCTTGCTTCAGTTTCAACAATTGGGTTTCTTGGATTTTTGGTGGGCCCTCCTCTAATAGGTTTTATTGCAGAGGTGGTTAATTTACGTTGGTCATTTACGTTAATAGCCTTGCTTGGATTTGGTACAACCCTGCTAGCAGGCAAAGTAAAAATGAATAATAAATAATAAAAAATTTTATGAATAATAATATTGAAAAAAAATATTTGAAAAGAGCTATTCCGAAAAGTATTTATGGATTATGGCTTTCAATTTTTCGAAAAAAAAATACAAAAGCAGAAATACCTCGAGAAAGTTTAAAGAAGGGGCCGTTTGTTGCATGGCCGAAACCTGATAAATCGAAGGGTGTGCAAAAGGTTGAAAGGGATATCAGGGTAGGCCGTACAAAGGATGGAGGTTACATAGCATTCCCCAAAGAGTAAGAGAATTTTTAAGATCATCAAGGTAGAAATTATTTGATTGTAAATAATTTCATGTTGTGTAATTTCAACTATGCAATTTTATTTGCAAGGCTTATCGACTCCCTGATAAGGCCTGCCAGCCTGTTGTTACAATCAAATAATTTTTCACCTTTTTGACCAAGCATTCTGAATATTAAACCATTGACAGGAAGTGTGGAGATGCCAAATATTACGTCTTCAACTCCTGACAGTAATTCGTTGCACTCACCCGATAATTTATCCATATCAACGTCATCACTTATAAATAATAACGTGGATTGATGCGTGTAACCCTCCAAATAACCCAGTGCATGAACTTTTCTTTGCAATGGCTCCAGCAAAATATTTTCTTTTACTACCAGTTTATTATTAAAATAAATATTGGTGACACTTCGAAAACGGGTAAATTTAAATTCTTCTCCACTCAATTTTCTGCCACAGGTAATTATTTCGCTCCAAACGAGGTTGTGCTTTTCAGTTAAATAAATATTATTGGCGCCTGAAAAGCTGGAAGCTTCGTGCGGCACGCATGGATGTGGCACAAAAAATAAAGTGCCGTTATTTCCTATACATACATTGATATCCTGGCTGGCGCTATTAGCCATGTTGAAAAGCCGCTGATAACTTTGTGTAGTTAAATAAACCCTTGCATTTTCTTCGATTAGAATTTTAATTTGATAGTTATCATTATTAAGAATTCCCGGGGACGAGCTTGCAATCATCAGGCGTAACAAATTCTCCCGCTTGTCTTCGGTAATATTTTTGAGTTTAAAAGGGGGTTTATTTCAACAGCAATTATTGTGTTTTTATCCTGCCATAAAATATCACCGTCTTTAAGATTTGGATTTTTATTCAGAAATTTTATGGCAACCTCCTTACTATATTTTGTTTGTTTATGCAAGATGCGCTTCTTTGCCTCATACCATTCAATCACTAATGTATCAATGTCGTAATTATCAATTGGGATGGAATTGATGTTTCCCAGTTTTTCTTTTACGATTATCACTTGCACTAAAAGTTTAAAACAAAAAATAACGTTGCGCTAAAGAAACTTCTGATAATGGTTCGCAGGTGATGTGTTCCCGTCCACCTTAACTTCGTGTGTTTCAGGGTTTACATCAATCTGCGGTGTTTTATCATTATGGATCAAATCTTTTTTACTGATGTTCCTGCAATTTTTTACAGGCAATATTTTTTTTGTTGCCACCAAAAGCCACCAACTCTATTTCTTTTTCTTCACCTGGTTCAAAGCGCACGGCTGTACCTGCAGCAATATTGAGTCGCATACCAAATGCCTTATCACGATCAAATTCCATTTGCCTGTTTACTTCAAAAAAATGAAAATGAGATCCTACCTGCACAGGCCGATCACCGGTATTTGCAACGGGAATTTTAGTAGTATCACGCCCAACATTACATTCAATGTCTTTTGTTCCAACAAAATATTCTCCTGGTATCATTTTCTAAATTTATAATTAAAAAATTTTCCTATCGAATGGGATCATGCACAGTAACCAGTTTTGTTCCATCAGGAAAAGTTGCCTCTATCTGTATTTCATGAATCATTTCAGGAATTCCTTCCATAACATCTTCGCGTGATAATATTGTAACCCCATACTGCATTAACTCTGAAACAGATTTTCCATCACGGGCAGCTTCCTGCAGGCGGCTGCTGATAAGAGCAATTGATTCCGGGTAATTTAATTTTAATCCGCGGGCTTTACGTTTCTCTGCAAGTTCTCCGGCCAGGTATAATAAAAGCTTTTCAGTTTCCCTTGGTGTTAAGTGCATATACTTTGTGTTGTTAAAAACAACAAGCAATCGTAGAGGTTAAATGTAAGAACAATTAAGCAAATAAATATCGAACGTAACAACCTTCGAATTAAAAAATAATATTGTCATTTATTTAATTCTGATATATTGAGCTAAATTAGCGCCTACAAAACTTTTCAGCAGTTTACTTATGAGAATTCCTGTTTCATTAAAGACATTTTTATGGTGCACAATTTTTTTTAATTCTCTACCGGCGTTTTCTCAAAACTCTATTCCGGATAGCTCCACAGAAAATACTTCAATTCAAAATGCAATTAATGTATATCACCGATTTTTATTTCCCGAGACGAACCTTTACAATGGCAGTGAGTATGCATTTAAAGCCTATTATCCATTATTGATAAATGAAGGTGATCCCTTTTTTATATCAAATCAATATGCGAACGGTTCGGTTTTTTATAACAATATTTTGTATGAAAATGTAAGGATGTTATATGATGTTATTAAAGGCGAGTTGCTTATAAATGACCCAACAAAAATTTACATTATAAAGCTCAATACTGATAACATTGGCTGGTTTATTATTTATGGTCACACATTCATTAAAGTAACGGAGGATTCGGCCGGCAGCTCATCGGTGCATACCGGGTTCTATGATGTGTTGTATAATGGGAATACATCGCTTTACAAAAAAGTATCGAAAGAAATAAGGGAAAAAAGCGGCGCAACCGAGATATGGAGATCTGTGGTTGAGTCCGGTGAATATTTTATAAAGAAGGATAGTCACTATTATGTTATAAGAAACAAAAGAGACCTCAGGTCGCTTTTAATTGATAAGAAAAAGGAGATTGATCAGTTTGCAAAAAGAAATGGTCTAAGCTTGCGTAAATTAAAAGACGATACACTCATAAAAGTGATGGCTTATTATAATTCAATCAATAATCAAAAACCCAAAGCAAATAGTTAATGCTTCTGAAACGGCTATCGCATTTATTTGTCACGTATTATTTTCTATGCATTAGTTGTCCGGCTGTGGCCCAGGATAAAGCAATACCCCTCGTAAGCGGCAAATTTAAAAGTATTTCAACTGAAAATTTCTTAATAAAATTAGAACAACAAACAGGGTTTCATTTTTACTTCGATGCCAGCCAGTTGGATTCTTCCGAAGTTGATATTGAAGTAAATAAAAAGCCTTTGCCTGAAGTTTTAAAACTTGCATTTGCAAACACCAATATTGGTTTTGCTATTGATGCTCCAAATGTTTTTATCAGTAAGGGGCAGATCGTGCATACTCAATTACCCGGCAATTTTTTGGTCAAAAGGAAAGATAATGAACCGGTAACGGAAACGGATAGCAGCTATAATGACTATGCAACTGCTGAAAACGAGGAAACGCTACAAAAACAAAACAGCCGTTATGCTGTCGGCGAACAGAACCAGTCAAATAAACAAGGGCAGAATACAATCACGGGTTTTATTTCCGATCGCAAAACCGAAGAACCCGTTATAGGAGCATCGGTGCATGTTGACAATACAACGATAAATGTAGCCACAGACCAGTATGGCTATTATACCATCTCTTTGCCTGTTGGAGTGCACACACTTTCGATACAAAGCGTTGGCATGAAGGATATAAAAAGAGAGATTATGGTATATGGAAACGGCAGGTTTAATATTGAAATGCAGGGGCAGATTATCACATTAAAGAGAGTTGTGGTGTCAGCGGAAAAAGTGAATAATATCAAAAGCCTGCAGATGGGTGTTCAAAACTTAGATATTAAAACAATTAAACAAGTACCTGTTGCATTTGGCGAAGCCGATGTACTAAAAGTCGTACTTACTTTACCGGGTGTGAAATCTGTAGGGGAGGCAAGCACAGGGTTAAATGTACGTGGTGGATCTACAGACCAAAACCTTATTTTATTTAATGAATCCACCATTTATAACCCTTCGCATTTTTTTGGGTTATTCTCTGCATTCAATCCTGAAGTAATAAAAAATGTTGAATTATTTAAAAGCAGTGTACCTGCAAAATATGGCGGCAGGTTATCTTCTGTTCTTGAGATCAACACGAAAGAAGGGAATAAAAAAAATATCAGCGGTTCTGCAGGTATAGGTTTACTCACAAGCCGGTTAACTTTAGAAGGGCCATTGATTAAAGACAAGTCATCTTTTATAATCGGGGCCAGGACAACGTACGCCAATTGGCTTCTTAATCTTTTGCCTAATCAATATAAAAACAGTAAGGCCGGGTTTTATGATTTTGATATCAACATCAATCATGAGATTGATAAGAAAAACTCATTATTCTTAACCGCATACATGAGTAAGGACCATTTTAACCTTAACAGCGATACTTCTTATAAGTACGGCAACAATAATATTTCACTAAAATGGAAACATATTTTTAATAACAAGTTGTATTTCCTGGTAAGTGGAGGATATGACAATTATCAATCATTATTGTCCGACTAAAAATAGCATAAAAATTCCTACAACCCAATACTGATAAAAGTCTCAAGCAAAAATTGAGTTGTATTAAATTAAGGGGTAGTTGGTGGGTATAATTTTAGGTAGCAAAAGCGTTAGGTGCATT
>JBBSPK010000068.1:0-14840 GCA_038258875.1 Chitinophagales bacterium | reverse complement strand
GTTCCACAAAGATTTGACTCCTACGGAGCCTGGATGAAATCCCTTCTTTGTTCCACAAAGATTTGACTCCTACGGAGCCTGGATGAAATCCCTTCTTTGTTCCACAAAGATTTGACTCCTACGGAGCCTGGCTAAACCGTTAATTCCTCTACCACTACTACCACGGCTTGATGTGCACCAAATTTATGGCTCCGTAGGAGCTAAATCTTTGTAGCATTTAATTTGCATTCAAACCCCCGCTCCGTAGGAGCGGAATCTCAATCAGGTATGATAATAAGCTGCTAACGCTTCAAATAATTTCGAAGTATCTTTTATACTCCCAATCCGTAACGGCTTTCAAATGCTGCCGCCATTCCCATTCCCGCGTTTGCACGAAATGTTCTACAAATTTTTCGCCGAGAATTTCTTTCGCTACATCTGATTCCTTCATCAATTGGGTTGCTTCATCCAATGTTCCAGGTAGTGTCCGATTTGAAAAGTCTCTATAGCCATTTCCTTTGGTAGCAGGCTGTCTAAGTTTTAATTTATTTTTTATTCCATACAACCCTGAAGCCAGCGATGCTGCCATCGCTAAATACGGATTAACATCTGACCCAATGACCCTTGTTTCCAACCTGCAGGATTTATTACTTCCTGAAAGAACACGCAAAGCAACTGTCCTGTTATCCACTGCCCAGGTGAGTGTAGTTGGCGCCCATGCACCTTCTACAAGGCGCTTATAACTGTTAATCACGGGTGCGAACATTGGTAAAATATAGGGCAAACAATATAACTGGCCTGCAATATAATTTTTCATCAACCCGCTCATTTTCATCGGGTCTTTTTCGTTATAAAAAAGGTTTTTATTACCCTTATGATCCCACAGACTTTGATGAACATGGCCGCCGCAACCAGGGAGGTTTTCATTAATCTTTGCCATGAATGTAGCTATACATCCATGCCTGTATGCAATCTCCTTCACTGCTGTTTTAAATAATACCGCCCTGTCTGCCGCTTCAAGAATTTCAGAATATTCAATAGCTGCTTCATAAGTACCAGGCCCTGTTTCAGTGTGCAGACCTTCAAGAGGTATATTAAATTTTTTAAGCAAATCAAAGAGATCGGTAAAGTATGAATTTTGCAATGTGCTTCGGAGAATTGAATAGCCAAACATACCCGGTGTTAGCGGTATCAGATTTTTAAATTGTTTATCGTGTATGCTTTGTGGTGTTTCTGCAAAATTGTACCATTCAAACTCCTGCGAAAAATAAGGCAGGTAACCCTGCCCGTGAGCATCGTCTAACACTTTCTTTAATAATTGTCTTGGACAAACATGCGATGGTTGTTCCTTGGCATCCAGCAATTCCCCCAAAAAAAACGGCACATCATTTTCCCACGGTATTTTTCTAAAAGTAGATAGATCTATTTTTGCCGGTGCATCCGGGTACCCTGTATGCCAGCCCGTATATCCAACATTGTCATATGCTACATCATTAGCATCCCATCCAAAAATAACATTGCAAAAGCCGGTATTGGAATCTGTGACAGATAGAAATTTTTCTGTTGAAATATATTTACCACGAAGTATGCCATCTATATCGGTAACTGCAATCTTTGCTTTTCCGGAAGGATGGTCTGTTACATATTGAATAATTTCTTTGGTTGTCATATACTTTTTTGAACAGCAAAATTCAAAAATAATTACTGCTTATTCCCCTTAAATATTTTAAAAGCAATGTAACAAACTCCCATTAATGCAAAATAAATGATTGCAAGTTCTGCATTAAAGATAGTCATAGCCACAAACGAAATAACTGCAATTATTAATGCCACAACTGGAAACACCGGGTACCATGGAACTTTGAAAGGACGGATCATTTGTGGTTCAATTTTCCTCAATCGCAAAAGCGAAATCATAGAAACAATATACAACGTAAGTGCTCCAAAAACCGAGATCGTGATAATCTCCGATGTTTTACCTGTAAGCAATGCAATAACTCCGATAGCCATATTTACCAGCAAGGAATTGGAAGGCGTCTTAAATTTCGAGTGTATTTTTCCAATAAAAGCCGGAGCAAATTTTATTCTTCCAAATTCAAACACCGATCTTCCTGCAGCCAAAATAATACCATGAAAGGATGCAACCAATCCAAATAAACCGATTGTAATAAGTAAATGATATAATAGATTATTGTTGCCAACTATATGCCCCAAGGCCAATGGCAACGGTGAGTCTGAAATAGTACCATCCGCTTTATATACAATAGCTTCCCAGCCGGCAACTCCAATTGAGGAGCTAAACGTAAAGACACATAAAATAACTAACGTAAGAATTGCAGAACCAAAACCAATTAAAATAGTTCGCTGCGGATTGATGGCCTCTTCCGCGACATTAGCAACACCTTCAATAGCGAGGAAAAACCAAATGGCAAAAGGAATGGCAGCAAAAATTCCCTGCCATCCATGAGGTAACGAATTATGCTGTAAATTTTTAAAATCAAAATGTGGGATGGTTATACCTGTAAATAATAATAATTCACCAACGGCCAGTATTGTTATTGCCAGTTCAAATATTGCGGCCGCTTTTACACCGTAAATATTCAGTGCAGTAAACACAACATACGCAAAAATGGCAATGGCCATGATGGGTACCTGGGGAAAGAATAAATTAAAATAAGCGCCAATAGCAAATGCAATGGCCGGAGGAGCAAAGATAAATTCGATGTTCTGTGCCATACCTGCAATAAATCCCAGGTCTTTGCCAAGCGCACGGTTTGCGTAATCAAATGCACCGCCGGCCTTCGGTATGGCACACGCGAGCTCCGCATAGCTGAATGTAAATGTTACATACATGATGATAATAAAAGCTGTAGCGATGGCCAAACCTAATGTACCTCCTTGTTCCAGTCCAAGATTCCAACCGAAATACATTCCTGAAATAACATAACCCACACCTAAACCCCATAGCATCAAAGGAGTGAGCGTGCGTTTTAATTCATTAGGATGAGATGATGGCAAAGACATCTGAATTAATTAAGTTTTTTGCTTAAATATTAATTAAACTTAGAACAAAAAATTAAGATTGAATTCCGGGAAGAAATCGGGCATGATATTTTTCAAAGTAAAAGAAATGTATTCTTGCCCTAATTCATACTCATGCCTAAATTGCAACGATAAATCGCGGGGTGTTGAATGAAGTAGATCCATACAAAAAGCGGAGCGCATTCAGATCCCTTTTTGAATATGTTTTGAATATTATCTATTGTTATTTATGAATTTCGCTGGTAAAGTGAAATTCAATCTCAGGATTATTGGTTCGCTCGGTATTAAGAAACCATTCACTTTGTGCAAGGTACACGATATGCCCATCCTTATCTTCAGCGATATTGGAAGATTTAAATTTTATAAATTCCTGGAGTTTCTTGGGGTCTTTAGATGTGAGCCAGCATGCTTTGTAAAATGGTAATGAGTTCAACTGAACCGATGCACTATATTCATTCAATAAACGATATTGTATTACTTCAAACTGCAATTCACCTACACAACCGATAATTTTTTTATTACCTCCAAACTGCGTGAATAATTGTGCCACACCCTCATCTGTAAGTTGTAATAGTCCCTTTTCAAGTTGCTTGGTTTTCATGGGATCTTTATTTACAACTTCTTTAAATATTTCCGGTGAAAAAGATGGAATTCCTGTGTAGTAATAGTCTTCGCCTTCAGTAAGCGTATCGCCTATTTTAAAACTACCTGTATCAAACAAGCCAATGACATCGCCCGGGTATGCCGATTCAATTATATCTTTATCTCTTGCTAAAAAACTGTAAGGATTACTGAACCTAACGTTTTTGTCTAAACGCACATGATGAAAATATTTATTACGCTCAAATTTCCCTGCACACACTCTTAAAAAAGCAATCCTGTCTCTATGTCTCGGGTCAAGGTTGGCATGAATTTTAAAAACAAAACCACTGAACTTATCTTCCGCAGGTTCTACAACCCTTGTAGTTACTGCCCTGTGCTGCGGCAAAGGAGCAATTTGGATAAACGTTTCCAGTAACTCTTTGACGCCAAAATTATTGATGGCGCTCCCAAAAAAAACGGGTGCTACCTTTCCTTTTAAATATGGTTCTTTATCAAAATCACCATAAACACCGTCCAGCAACTCCACATCTTCTCTTAATTGTGCAGCATCTTTTCCGCCAATTCTTTCCTGTAAAATTTCGTCATTTAAATCTTCCAGGGGTAAATAATCTTCTTCGGTCGCTTTTTGATTTGGGTTGAATAATAAAAGACTTTTATCATATAAATTATAAACACCTTTAAAATCCCTGCCCATGTTAATGGGCCAGCTTAAAGGATGCAAACTTATTTTCAGTTCACTTTCAATTTCCTCCAGGAGATCAAAAGGATTTTTGCCATCCCGGTCCAGCTTGTTCACAAAAACGATAACCGGCGTATCCCGCATGCGGCAGACTTCCATTAATCTTTTTGTTTGCTCTTCAACCCCTTTTACACAATCAATAACAAGAACAACGCTATCTACAGCCGTAAGTGTGCGGTAAGTATCTTCTGCAAAGTCTTTATGACCCGGTGTATCTAACAGGTTTATTAAAGTGTTTTTATATTCAAAACTCATTACCGAAGTAGCCACAGAAATTCCACGCTGCCGTTCGATCTCCATAAAATCGGATGTTGCATGCTTTTTAATTTTATTGCTTTTTACTGCACCCGCAGTTTGAATGGCGCCACCAAACAGTAAAAATTTTTCAGTTAAAGTTGTTTTCCCGGCATCCGGGTGAGAAATAATAGCAAATGTTCTGCGCTTCTGTATTTCATTAATATATTTCATAAAGTGCGCAAAGGTAATTATCTATTAATAAATATGAATTAACGATCGGTGAATTTGGGTATAAGCCATAGCCAGATTCATTAAAATTCTTATTAATATGGCAAAGCGTATTTTTGCAGCACAAATACTAATCATGGAATTTAAATTTACTGAAGAGCAATTAATGATACGGCAGGCAGCACGTGATTTTGCCAATAATGAATGTCTCGCAGGTGTTATCGAAAGAGATGAACTTCAAAAATTTCCAAAGGAACAGGTACTGAAACTCGCGGAACTCGGTTTTATGGGAATGATGATAAGCCCGGATTATGGTGGCTCGGGTTTAGATGCTATAAGCTATGTTCTTGCTATGGAAGAAATAAGTAAAGTTGATGCGAGCACCAGCGTTTGTATGAGCGTTAACAACAGTCTGGTTTGTTTTGGTATCGAAGCATTTGGCAGTGAAGAGCAAAAGAAAAAATATTTAACACCACTTGCGCAAGGTCGTAAAGATGGTGAGTTGTATATCGGCGCCTTTCTGCTCAGTGAGCCCGAAGCAGGTAGTGATGCTACTTCACAGCGCACGACTGCAGAAGAAAAAAATGATCATTATATAATTAACGGTGTTAAAAACTGGATTACAAATGGAAACACAGCATCCTGCTATTTAGTGTTTGCGCAAACAGATATTACAAAAGGAAGCCGTGGGATTGATGTTTTTATAGTTGAAAAAAACTGGCCCGGTGTAACAGTGGGACCGAAAGAAAATAAACTTGGAATACGTGGAAGCGATACCCATAGCATTTCTTTTACTGATGTAAAAGTGCCTAAAGAAAATCGTATCGGTAAAAATGGCTTTGGTTTTAAATTTGCCATGATGACCCTCTCCGGAGGACGCATTGGTATTGCATCGCAGGCATTAGGATTAGCGTCGGGCGCTTATGAAAGATCATTGGCATATTCCAAGGAACGACAAGCATTTGGCACCCCAATTAAAAATCATCAAATTATTCAATTCAAATTGGCAGACATGGCCACGAGGATTGAAGCCGCACGACTACTTTGTTTCCGGGCAGCGTGGCAAAAAGATAAAGGAGAAGATTATACTGAAAGCGCTGCAATGGCAAAAGTCTTTGCAAGTGAAACTGCGATGTGGGCTACTACAGAAGCCGTTCAGATACATGGCGGCTATGGATACGTAAAAGAATACCATGTTGAAAGAATGATGAGGGATGCTAAAATCACCCAGATATATGAAGGCACCAGTGAAGTTCAGCGAATTGTAATAAGCAGGGGAATTTTGAAATAAATTTACACATTACACGAATTATATCGAATTACACGAATGAATGCATGGCAGTTAATACAGCATTTTACAAAAAAATTACCGGAGAACTAAAAGACAAGAACGTAAGCCTTGTTGCTGTTTCCAAAACAAAGTCTGTTGAAGAAATTTTAGAATTATATAATTTAGGTCAAAGAGATTTCGGAGAAAATTATGTACAGGAGTTAACTGAAAAACATGAGCGGCTTCCTAAGGATATACAGTGGCATTTCATCGGGCATCTTCAATCTAACAAGGTAAAATATATCGCTCCATTCATTTCATTGGTTCAAAGTGTTGATAGCTTCAAACTTTTAAAGGAAATAAACAAGCAGGCAAAAAAAAATAACCGCACTCTCGATTGCCTTTTACAAATTCATATTGCCAAAGAAGAAACAAAATTTGGTTTTGATGAAAATGAGATTGAAGATTTGCTGACTACAAATATTTCAGCCTTGCAGGAATTAAATAATATAAAAATCAAAGGTTTAATGGGAATGGCTTCTTTTACCAACGATCTTCAAATTGTAAATAGAGAATTTCAATTTCTAAAATCTTTATTTAAAAAATATTCGCAATTGACAATTTTCAATTCATCATTTACCATCCTAAGCATGGGTATGAGCGCCGATTATAAAACAGCCATAAAAGAAGGAAGCAATATGGTACGCATAGGAAGTCTAATCTTTGGAAACAGGTAAATACCCTTTTTGGAAGAGGGAGAAAGGTTTTAACATTTAAGAGTACAGATCTTTTTCACAATAGTATAAATTTGAGACCGGACAATTAACCAATAATGCAAAGTACAGCAATTAATCATTCTTTTGAAGCCGAGAAAAACAGGAAAGCTCTTCTCTATACCGCCGTAATTGTTGGTATTTTTTTAATCATTGCTATATTTTATACTTGGCCTTTGCAAATTCCTCCAATAAAAACTGTCGAGGATCTGATTGATGTGAATCTTGGAAATGAGCAGGAAGGACTGGGCAATATTCAACCATTGGTAAAGGGAGAAAGAGCACCCGATAACCAAAGCATTCAATCACGTGAAAAAGCAAGTAAGGTTACCGAAAATCCGTCAAGAGATATCCAGGCCGACGAGAATAATGATGATAAAGAAGCCGCTCCCGTCGTAAAAACTGAAAAACCAAAAGAAGATGCAAGGGATATTAATAAATCGAGCAATCAAACATCCAAAAATATAAATCCTTCACAGGTTGTAAATCCAAATCCTGCACCACCCAAACCCAAACTTCCTTTATATAAAGGCGGAACAGGTAATGGTGGAAATGGGGCCACTGAGGATAATGGATACCGGAACCAGGGGTACAAGCCCGGTAATGGAGATGCCGGCAGCCCTGATGGCAAACCAGATGCTTATGGAAGTTCACCCGGTGGAAGAAGCGGCGTAAGTGTAGTTAGGGGATTATCAGGCCGCCGTCCTATTCATTTTCCAAACATGCAGGACGACTTTAATGAAAATGCAAAAGTGTATGTTGACATAAAGGTAGATGCCACTGGAAAAGTTACCGATGCGGGAATAGCCCGCGGTACTACAACTTCCAACAGTGCACTCAGGAATATTGCCATACAAAAAGCAAAAGAATTAAAATTTCCTCCCAGCCAGAACGATGTGGAGAGTGGCACCATACTTTTTGTTTTTGTTTTAAAAAGCTAAATCCAGGAGTAAGTGTGCTAGCTATCACTGCGAACCCCACATTCTTTTATTGCAATTTATGACTCATTGGTTTTATGACTTTTTATTTAACGGGCTAATTTATATTTGCTCCCCATGACGTACGAGCAAACGTTACACTACCTATATAACAAACTTCCTTTGTTTAGCCGCATAGGTATAAAAGCCTATAAAGCAGATTTAAAAAATACCATTGCACTCTGTAAATATCTTGGCGATCCTCAAAAGAAAATAAAAACTATTCATGTCGCGGGAACTAACGGTAAAGGTTCCACGAGCCATATGCTTGCAGCTGTTTTTCAGCAATGCGGTTATAACACGGGTTTGTACACTTCACCTCACCTTAAAGACTTCAGAGAAAGAATAAAGGTAAATGGTGAAATGATTTCGCAGGAGTTTGTAGTTGCCTTTGTAGAAAAAATGAAAATGATGTCGGATGAAATTGAGCCTTCATTTTTTGAACTAACTTTTGTAATGGCACTTGAATATTTTGTACAACAAAGAGTAGATATTGCTATTATAGAAACCGGGCTGGGAGGGAGGCTCGACAGTACCAATGTTGTTATTCCTGAAGTTTCTGTCATCACCAATATCGGTTTTGACCATATGGATATACTCGGAGACACCATTGAAAAAATTGCTGTAGAAAAGGCCGGAATTATTAAGAAGGACGTTCCGGTTATAATTGGTGAGGCAACTGCTGAGACCAGGGTGATTTTTAAAAGAAAAGCAGGTGATTTAAATTCCCCAATATTTTTTGCGGAAGAAGAGTACAAAATAGTTGCTGTAAAAACATGGGATGAAAAATTGCAGGTTAAAATTGTTGATATTGACAGTTCCAACAATAATTATACACTTGATTTAGCCGGACTTTACCAGGTAAAAAATTTATTAACTGTACTGTCAACAATTGATTTGTTGAAGAGTAATTTTTCATTATCTGAAAAAAATATCCAGGATGCCTTAGGCAATGTAAAAAATCTTACTGGTTTACATGGCAGATGGGAAGTAACTCGCAGCAGGCCGACGGTTGTGCTTGATGTGGCGCATAACGTTGATGGAATACAACAACTCATTAATCAAATTAATACCAGGTCGTTCGAAAAACTGCATATTGTTTTTGGAATGGTAAAAGATAAAGAGATAGAAGAAGTTTTAGCAAAACTTCCAAAAAATGCGATCTACTATTTTACAAAGGCCCAAATTCAACGTGCGTTACCTGAGGATAAATTATTTGAAAGAGCAACGAAATTTAATCTTATGGGTTCATCATACGATGAAGTCAACAAAGCTCTAAAATCCGCTCTGGAAAAGGCTTCTGAAGAGGATCTTATCCTTGTATGTGGAAGTGTTTTTGTTGTTGGCGAGGTAGATTTAAAAATTATTCAAAACGTATACAATTGACGATTCGGCTTTGTAATCCTGCAGTTGCAGTCAATAGATTTTAAATTAGCTCTCCCATTCTTTTCAATGCATAAAAAATACAATTGGCGTGAAGTGACTGAACGATTTTATTTTCAAGAAACATTTTTTTCAATTCTTCCATCGGCAGGGTAACAATTTCTATCTCTTCATTATGGTCAAGGCTTTGCGTGCCAGTTTTTTTGCCACCTTTTGCGAGAAATAAAGCGGTATAATTATTTAGTACTCCAGGATTCGCTGCAACAATTCCCACTTGTTCAACCGAAGAAAATTCATAGCCTGTTTCTTCCATCAATTCTCTTCTCATTGCTGTTTCGGGTGATTCGCTTTCATCAATAAATCCTCCCGGTAATTCCAACAACACTTCTTCAACAGGATGCCGGTATTGTTTTACCAGCAATGCTTCTCCCTCTTCGGTAATGGCCAGGGCACAGGCGGTTTTTGGTAATTCAACAACAAAATATTCTTCTATGATTTTTTCATCGGTTGCTTCACATTTATCAACACGTGCGGTAAAATATTTATGTCTCGATATATATTTTGATGATAGAATTTTCCACTTCATATTAGATCCAGTTCATTCTTTCACAAAGGTGTGTTATGTGTGCAGTATGGTGCCTGCTATGCCACGAGTAGCTTTTCAGCATTTCCCATGCAGTTAATGTTTTTTTTCTTTCCGGATGGTAAATAGTTCTCTTCCATTGCTCTGCGGTCATGTCATACATTAACTGGTACCATCTTGCATGCAGTGCGTGCAGAAGGGTCAAAGAAATATTAATCGGTAAGCTTTTTGAATCAGGTAATTGAGCCCAGCCAACTTCATCGTAAGGTTTAATCGTTGGATTATCTTCTGTTAATGCAAGTTTAAAACGGATGATTGCATTCATATGGCTGTCTGCTATATGATGAATAAGCTGGTGAACGGTCCACCCGCCGGGGCGGTATGGTGTATCAAGTTGCGATTTATCAAGGTTCTGAACCGCATGTTCAAGCATGGCCGGAAGTACCTTAATATAATTTAGCAATACATCTTTTGTTTGCTCAGTATATTAATTATTGTAGAAACTATCATCAGTTTCTTTCCCGATGGGATAACGCAAATCCTGTTCTGCTGTTTGCATATATTTATTAATTATTTATTTGTTTACAATATCTAAAAGCTCAATTGTAAATATTAATGCGGCACCACCTGGAATAGCTCCACCACCTGCACCCCTGTCACCATATCCAATGTCAGAAGGAATGTATAATTTCCATTTGCTGCCGACGGGCATTAATTGCAAAGCCTCAATCCAGCCGCGTATTACACCACCCACGGGAATTGTAATTGGCTCATTTCTATTATAGGAATTATCAAATTCTTTTCCATTAATTAATGAACCTATATAATTTGCTTTTATCGTATCCGCGGCTTGGGGTGTAGCACCTTCACCTTTAGTAATGATTTCATATTGCAAACCACTTGGCAAGGTAATTACCCCGGGCCTTTTTTTATTTTCTTCTAAAAATTTTGCGCTTGCTTCCTTCTCGGTATTTACTTTTTGAGTCATAAATTCCTGTAATTTATTTTGTATTGTCATATTGCATTGTTCAGGTGAAATTAAGAGTGTTTTATTATTAAATACATCATCGTATGCTTTTTTTATCATTGCAGTATTTATTTTCTCTGCGCCTTGTGACTTGTAATATTCTGCAGTTTGAACTCCCATCGCATAGCTTAGGCTATCGTTTGACGAAAGAATAATTTTTACTGGAGTGTTTGCGATCGCAGGTTTTGCAGAAGGTTTCTTTGTTTGTGCATAAGTAACGCAAACCATGCATGGTAAAACGAATAATAATTTTTTCATCAGGTTTTATTTTAGGTTATTTTAAATTTTCAAAAAAACGGATTATTTCAATTAATATTTCTTAATCTTCTCTAAAATCTTTCCCGGTAAGATGTATAAAAACATCTTCCAGGTTTGCAGCCTTTGTGACTTTGGGCCTTTCAAAACCGGAGGCTACCAAATCATCAATTAATTTATCAGGCGATTGCAATGCAATAATTTTTCCTTCATCCATAATTGCGACCCTGTCGCAAAGTTGTTCCGCTTCATCCATATAATGAGTTGTAATGATTACTGTTGTTCCGCGGCTCCTGATATTTTGTATGAGTTCCCACAAATTTCGCCGGGCCTGTGGATCAAGACCGGTTGTTGGTTCATCTAAAAAAATAATTTTCGGACGGTTAATTAATGTGGTTGCAATTGAAAATCGTTGTTTTTGGCCGCCACTCATTTGCTTATACTTATTCTTTGCCTTATCCTGGAGGTTTACAATTTTCAGTAGTTCATGCGCATCAGTTTCCGTATTGTACAATCCGCAAAAAAGGTCGATTAGTTCAAGGAGATTGAGGCCGGGGTAAAATCCCGATGTTTGCAATTGTACGCCTATTATTTTTTTAATTTTATCAGGATGCTTGTCAAGATCCAAACCGTCAACAGTAATTTTTCCTGACGTCTTTTCTCTAAGCGTTTCTATTATTTCAAGTGTCGTTGATTTTCCTACGCCATTCGGTCCCAGTAGCCCGAAAATTTCACCATCATATACATCAAAAGAAATTCCTTTTACGGCTTCAAAACTTCCATAATTTTTCCTCAGGTCTTTAACAGAAATAATTATTTTTTCCATGTTCTTTTAGTCAAATTAATTTTCGGCCCAGGCGGGTATATCTACGCCAAGGCATGCTTCTAATTCTTCCATCATTTTAATGCTGCCGATAAAAAAGGGAGATCGCTCATGTAACTCTCCCGGTTTTTTTTCAAGTATTCGCTGCGTTCCATCTGTTGCTTTGCCACCCGCTCTTTCAACAATATATGCAAGTGGATTACATTCATATAATAATCTGAGTTTACCCTTCGGTTTGCTTGCAACTGCGGGATACATAAATATTCCTCCCTTGAGTAAATTACGATGAACGTCCGACACCATGCTGCCAATATATCTTTGCGTATAAGGCCCGCCGTTAGATTCGTTTTTATTCTGGCACCCGTCAATATATTTTTTTACTTCATCACTGTACATAAAAAAATTCCCATGATTTACTGAATACATTTTTCCTGTTTCAGGACATTTAATATCCGGATGACTTAAACAAAATTCCCCGATTGATTGATCTAACGTAAAGCCATTCACGCCCCTTTTTGTTGCATAAACCAAAATAGTAGATGAACCGTAAATAATATAGCCCGCTGCAACCTGCCGGTTTCCGGGCTGTAAAAAATCTTTTACGGTAACATCAGTTCCCGGTGCAGTAACCCTACGGTACACACTGAAAATTGTTCCAATGGAAACATTCACATCAATGTTGGAGCTGCCATCCAGCGGGTCGTACATGCAGATGTATTTGGAATTCCTGCTGATATCATTATCGAAAACAACCATGTCGTCCAGTTCTTCACTCGCAATGCCTGCGCAACTTATCCCATGTTGCAAAACCCCGGTAAACTGGTCATTCGCAAATTCATCTAATTTTTTTACTTCTTCCCCCTGCACGTTCACATCACCCGTGTCTCCAAGAATATCCACGAGGCCTGCCTTATTTACTTCAACATTTACCCTCTTGCCAGCAAGGCCTATATCCCGCAAAAGACCGGCCAGTTCGCCTGTGGCCTTTGGAAACGCTCTCATCTCCCTGATTGTAAATTCATCTAAGGTTAATACCTTCCTGTTGACCATACCGGCAATTTTTATTTCAAAGGAAGCAAAAATAGGGCAATTAATTAATTAGGTATTTAGACCCTTCCATCTTGTCATTTAGAAATGCTGATAATGATTTTACTTTGCATCCCTAAATAAAAGTTATTTAATTATGAAGGTGTTTAAATTTGGTGGCGCAAGCATAAATAATTTTGAACGTATTCAAAATGTGGCACGGATTCTCGAAGGATATAAAGACGAGAAAATCCTTATTGTAATTTCTGCCATGGGCAAAATGACCAATGCGCTGGAAAAGGTAGGGGAAGAATTTTTTTCGGGCAAAAGAGAAGAAGCACTTCTGCTCTTTGAAAAAATAAAGGAAAATCATTTAACAATATTAAAATATTGCATAACGCAACAGTGGGAAAAAGCTACTAATGCTCTGAAGAATTTCTTTACTGAAGTACAATGGTTGTTGCACGACCAGCCCGTTAAAGATTATAACTATTACTATGATCAAATTGTATGCGTTGGTGAACTTTTATCCACAACAATCCTGAGTTTTTATCTAAATGAAGAAAAAATTTTGAACAAATGGATCGACGTAAGAGATGTGTTGCGCACTGATGACACCTTCAGAGATGCAATAATAGATTGGGATGTAACGCAAAAAAATATCCAGGAAAAAATTCTTCCCCTTTTCAATGAAACAAATTTAGTAATTACCCAAGGGTTTATTGGAAGTACCGATGAGAACGAAAGTACTACACTCGGCAGGGAAGGCAGTGATTTCACGGCCGCAATATTTGCCAGTATTTTAAATGCTGAAAGTGTAACTATATGGAAGGATGTTGAAGGCGTAATGAATGCGGACCCTAAAGATTTCACGGATGCAATCCCTATATCAGAATTAAGTTACAGGGAGGTAATAGAAATGGCTTATTACGGAGCCCAGGTTATACATCCCAAGACGATAAAGCCTCTCCAAAATAAAAATATTCCTTTGTATGTAAAGAGTTTTTTGGATGAGCAATTGCCCGGCACTGTCATAACACAAAAAAATCCTCACAACCTGCCGCCAATAATTGTTTATAAACGTAAACAGGTGCTGATAACCCTTGAATCAAAAGATTTTTCTTTCGTGGAAGGAAAACCTGTAAATGCCTTGTATGAAATTCTCGAAGAAATTAAAATGAAGCCGAATCTTACCCAAAATACGGCAATAAGCCTCTTTGTATGTGTAGATGATATTGCTGAAAAGGTTGATGAAATTGCACTCCGGGCCGATGCAATTTTTGACGTGGTGTTAGAAAAAAATCTTACACTATTAACGATAAGGCACTATACAAAAGAATTTATTGAAAACCTTACCCGGAACAGAACAATAGTATTGGAACAAAAAACCAGCGACACTGTCCAGGTATTGATGAGAGAATTTAATCAATAAAATAGTCACCCTTGCGATCGATTAATACAAGAGGTACCTGCCTTGTTTCTTCAAACTTATCAAAAGCGTCTTTTATTTGCAAAGCAAATTTTTGCAGGGCAGAGTTGTTTCTCGAGCTCATTCTGAAGTAATCCCAGGACTTTCTTTGATTATATCTTATTGGAAAAACATGAACAGGAATAAAGTCTTCACCGTTTGCTTTTGCATAGCTTGATATAATATAAATTTCTTCAATGTCCTGGTTTGTTACCGGAATACAGCCAACAGAAACGCAGCTCCCGTGAATATAAATTCCATCTCCCGGCCGCAGGGAATCACTTAAAATTCTGTCCGATGCATTAGGATAATTTAATCCCAGGGCAAGATGATAATTGCTATGCGGGTTGAATTCATTGATATAATAAAATCCTTCAGGCACCTGGTAATCGCCCTGAAGCCTTTTGGGTCCCATAGTTCCGCTTTG
>JBBSPK010000067.1:0-14947 GCA_038258875.1 Chitinophagales bacterium | reverse complement strand
ATTTCTTCCGAAACAGTATATGTGTATGCGCCCCTTGCTCACAGGATGGGGCTTTATAATATAAAGACCGAACTGGAAGACCTTGCCATGAAATACATGGAACCTGATAGTTACCGTTACATCGCTCAAAAGCTCGATAATACAAAAAGAGAACGCACCCGTTTTATCAACGAATTTATAAAACCTATAAAGGAAAAACTGCAGCATGCAAATTTCGATTTTGAAATCTACGGAAGACCTAAAAGCATTCATTCCATCTGGAACAAAATGAAGAAAAAAGGAATTTCATTTGATGAAGTGTATGATCTTTTTGCAATTCGTGTTATTTTAAATTCTCCTCCAGAGAAGGAAAAAGAAGATTGCTGGAAGGTCTACAGCGTCATAACTGATGAATATAATCCTTCACCCGAAAGACTTCGTGACTGGCTAAGCAATCCTAAGAGCAATGGTTATGAGGCTTTGCATACAACAGTAATGGGAAGCCAGGGCAAATGGGTTGAAGTACAGATCAGAACCAAGCGTATGAATGATATTGCCGAAAAAGGCCTTGCAGCCCACTGGAAATATAAAGAAGGCGCCAATGATGAAAGCAGGTTTGATAAATGGTTTCACCAGATACGCGACGTACTTGCAAGCCAGGATACCAATTCAATAGATTTTCTACAGGATTTTAAGGTGTCTTTTTTAGCCGAAGAAATTTATGTCTATACTCCAAAGGGTGATGTAAAAATGTTACCAATCGGGGCTTCGGCACTTGATTTTGCATTTGCAGTACATACAGCCGTTGGTGAAAGATGTATTGGTGCAAAAGTCAATCATAAGTTAGTTCCCATAGGGCATAAACTTCGTAGCGGAGACCAGATAGAAATTATCACTTCTACCAAGCAAAAACCCAATCTGGAATGGCTCAAATTTGTTGTAACGACAAAAGCGAAAACCAAAATAAAAGATTCTCTCAAAGAGGAAAAAAGAAAAATTGCTGAAGAAGGAAAATATTCTCTGCAGAAAAAAATGGAAGGCCTTGGAGCTTCGATGAGCCAATCAAATCTGGAAGAACTTACGAGCTATTATAAACTTCCCTCCACCCTTGATTTGTTTTATGATATTGCCATAAAAAAAATTGACCTTAAGGATTTGAAGGAGTTCAATGTTTTGGGTGATAAAATTTCGGCTCCAAAAATACATAAGCCGCCACCCGAGGAAAAACATGAACCGGAAAATAAAAATTATAATAAAAAAGATACTGAACTCATCATATTTGGCGAAAGCAGCGACAGGATTATGTATACACTTGCCAACTGCTGTAAGCCCATTCCCGGTGATGATGTGTTTGGATTTATAACACAAGGCGAAGGCCTTAAAATACATCGTACCAATTGCCCGAATGCTGCCCGGCTGTTATCAAACTACGGGCATAGGGTTGTAAAAACAAAGTGGGTTAAAAACAAGGAAATTTCCTTTTTAACCGGTATCAAAATCATAGGAATGGATGATGTAGGGGTGATCAACAAAATTACCAATCTCATAAGCGGCGATTTAAAAATAAATATCAATGCACTTACTATCGAAGCCAAGGAAGGGCTATTTGAAGGTAACATAAGAGTGTACGTACATGACAAGGATGAACTGGAAGTTCTCGTGGATAATTTAAAAAACCTCCCGGGTATAGAAAGTGTTGATCGATACGATACGGAATAAATGAAATCGTGAATGGCGAATAAACAACTCATTACTAATAATACCTGCCTGCATTTTTGAACTGACAACCTGCAATTCACAATTCACAATTCTTATCTTCGCGGCCACAATGTACAAGCTGTTGCGTAATATTTTATTTTGGTTTGACGCTGAACAGGTGCATTATTTCTCTATGAATTTCCTTAGGGTTATTTGCAAGATTTCCTTTGTAAAAAAATATCTAAAAAAAGCGTTTACGCCTGCGGGTATAAATCTTCCCAGAAATTTTTTTGGTTTGTCATTTCCCAACCCAATTGGCCTCGCTGCGGGCTTTGATAAAAATGCAAAGTATCTAGATGAGCTAAGCATGCTTGGGTTTGGATTTGTAGAAATAGGAACCGTAACACCTTTACCCCAGGAAGGTAATTCAAAACCAAGATTGTTTCGCCTGAAAAAAGACAAAGCAATTATCAACCGGATGGGATTTAATAATAATGGGGCAATAATTATTGCAGAAAAATTGAAAAAATACAGGAAAGACAATGAAACTAAAAACAACCAGGTTATCATAGGCGGCAACATCGGCAAAAATAAAAATACGCCCAATGAAAATGCATGGAAAGATTATGAAGTCTGTTTCAATGCTTTGCATGATTATGTAGATTATTTTGTAGTAAACGTAAGCTCTCCAAATACGCCCGGCCTGCGTCAGCTACAGCAAAAAGAATTTTTAAAAAAAATCCTCACGCATTTGCAACAATTAAATACTTCTAAAAAAATTAAACGACCATTGTTATTAAAAATCTCTCCTGATCTTTTACAAGTTGAACTGGATGATATTATTCAGTTGGCAACAGAAATTAAACTGGATGGATTTGTTGCGGCTAATACAACTATAGGCCGCAGCAATTTAATATCAACAGAAAAGGAAATAGGCAAAGCAGGCGATGGCGGCCTCAGTGGAAAACCGCTGTCAAAAGAATCAACCCGGATTACAAATTATATTTTTGAAAAAACAGGTGGTACGATTCCTGTTATATGCAGCGGAGGAATATTTACCAGTGATGAAGCAGTGGAAAAATTTAATGCTGGTGCGGTTCTGGTGCAAGTGTGGACCGGGTTTATTTATGAAGGCCCTTCCATTGCAAAAAAGATTTGTAATTCTTTATAAAAAAATTAGAGCATGAGTTATTTATTTACGAGCGACAGCATTATCAGCTTTTTTATTCTTGTAGTGCTGGAGATAGTATTGGGAGTGGATAATGTAATTTTTGTAAGTATTATTATTAACCGGCTTCCAAAGGAAAAACATAAAAAAGCGAGGCTTTTCTGGATTATACAGGGAATGATTGTAAGGAGTATTATGCTGCTTGGCCTGGGATGGCTTTTATCGCAAAAAGGAAAGGCATTGTTTACAATTTTTGAAAAGGGGTTTGATTTGGCAAGCCTCGTCATGCTCGCCGGTGGAATCTTTCTCATTTATAAATCAGTTCATGAAATTCATCAGAAGCTTGAAGGTGAAGACCCGAATGTTCAAAAAGGAAATGTAAAACCTTACAGCTTTACCCAGGCAGTAATTCAAATTATGCTGGTTGATATGGTTTTTTCCTTTGACAGTATTATAACTGCCGGCGGCACGGCAAAGCATGTGGAAATAATGATAGCAGCAGTAGTTATAGCGCTCATTATTATGTTTTCATTCAGTCCAAAAATTGCAGCATTTATTCATAAGCATCCTACATTTAAAATGCTGGCGCTGTCGTTTTTAGTTATGATAGGTTTAAGTCTTGTCATGGAAGGCTGGAATTCAGAAAAGGCGGAAGAACTTCATTTGAAAAATTATATCTATTTCGGAATGGCATTTTCTTTTTTTGTTGAGCTGTTGAATATGAGGGTTAGAAAAAAACAAGTAACGAGGTTAGTCGAACTAAATGAACCACGTTATAAAGGAGATGAAATTAACGAAGGCGATGAAGCAAAATAATTTTTGAATTTAATTTGTTGTCCGGAGCATTTCTTACAATCCATATTCGCTCACCAAATAAATAAGGGCCGTCATATTTGCTGCTCCCAGGTTTAACTCACGTTCACTTACATTTTTAAAAACATCTGTCGCCGCATGATGAATATCAAAATATCTTTGTGTATCGGGACTCAATCCTGCAAGTGCTGCACCTATTTCTTTCAATGGCCCAATATCGGAACCGCCTCCCCCAAACGAAAAATCATACACTCCATAAGGATAAAATAGATTTTTCCAGGATAATAACTTGCTGAATTGGTCATTCGTTACCTCAAAGCCAAATCCGCGAGGTGTAAATCCCCCTGCATCACTTTCGAGAGCGAAGATGTGCTTTTCATTTTTTGCTTTGGCTTCAGCAAAATAAGCAGCAGAGCCACGTCCGCCATTTTCTTCATTTACAAATAATACGGCCCGGATTGTTCTCTTTGGTCTTATTCCCAGGGCTTTTAGTGTTCTTAAGACCTCTATACTTTGTACTACTCCTGAGCCATCATCGTTTGCGCCTTCTGCCAAATCCCAGCTATCAAGATGGCCGCCTACCGTAATTATTTGTTCGGGAAATTCACTTCCGTTTATCTGCCCGATAACATTGTACGCTTTCACATCAGGCAACATCTTACAGTCTGTTTTAAACCACACCTGGGTCACACTTCTTTTTTTTAATTCGTTATTGAGATATTCTGCATCATTTGTACTTATAGCGACAGCAGGTATTTTAGGAAATGAATCATTATAAATCGTTACACCGGTGTGTGGAAAGTCATTTAAATTTATGGCGAGTGAACGAACAACGGCTCCCACTGCTCCATACTTTGCAGCCATGGCAGGCCCTCTTGTTCGTGAAACCCCGCTTTCGCCATAAGCCCTGAATGTATTGATGTATGTAGGATTCATTTGGAAATTGAAAAAAACAATTTTTCCTTTAATGAATGCAGAGCCAAGATTTTCAAGTTCTGACATATTGCGTATTTCAAGAACAGGTGCATTAATTCCACCTGCTGCGGTGCCTACCGAATTGCCAAGCGCCGTTAAATGAAGAGAATATTTTTTCTTATCTGCGAATCTTATCTCTCCTTTTTCTTTACTGCCTCTTACCCAATGTGGAACCATACAAGGCTGCAGGTAAACAGTATCAACGTCTATTGCTTTTAACATTTGACTCGTAAGCAACACAGCTTTATAATGATTGGCAGAACCTGAAAGCCTGGAGCCAACCTCTTTACACAACATTTTTAAATTCGTATAAGCCGTACTGTTAGTCATGGTTTCATCCACAATTTTTTTGACCAGGATGGAATCTTTGTTTTGTGAGTTCCCGGTTATTGAAATAAAAAAAAGTAAAAAAGCAAGAGCATTTTTTTTCATAAATCCCATTAAAAAAATTTAAATGAATTATCTTACCTGTACTACCTTATCCACGATATATCTTGTATCGCCACGCCAGAAGAGCGTTGACATCTTTTCTTTATAATGTAAGCTGATATCCCTTCCCTCGAGTTGTAATAGGGTATCCGCGACAGCTTTATCTGTAACAGAAAAATTCCACATATTATTTACCAGCACGCCGCCGTTAACTGAATTAATTCCTCCCAGGTTCAGCTCTCCTTCGTATGTTTTGAAAACAAAACCTTTATGTGAAAATTTAATAAGACGGCCGGCACGGTTTCCCTCGCTGTAAGTAAAAGTGATATTCGCAAAAATATAAATAATAAGAACCAACACTACGATAGTAGCTGTCCATAATAAAAATCTTTTCATTAAAAATATATTTTCACAAACATAAACAATCCATCCATAAATGCATTTGTATAAGTGGTGAACATCTGCGTAAAAGAAATTGTAATTTGCGCAAGTTTAATAAGATATATCTGTCAATAATTTTCAGGAAATAATTTCAATATGAATATAGGTATCGTATGCTATCCAACTTTCGGCGGAAGTGGTGTTTTGGCAACAGAACTCGGTAAAGCCCTTGCAGATAAGGGCCATAACATTCATTTCATTACCTACCAGCAACCGGTGAGATTGAGCGGTTTTCATGCAAATATTTTTTACCATGAAGTAAGAGTTCCAACGTATCCTTTGTTTGATTATCCTCCATATGAAACAGCTTTGGCAAGTACTATGGTAGATGTTATCCTTAATAATAATGTTGAACTTTTACACGTTCATTATGCCATACCTCATGCATCTGCCGCTTATATGGCTAAACAAATCCTTGCGAAACAAGGCATACATATCCCGGTAATTACTACACTGCATGGCACTGATATAACCTTAGTTGGAAAGGATAAAACCTATTCACCGGTAGTAACATTTTCAATAAACGAAAGTGATGCTGTTACAGCCGTTTCAAAAAATCTCCGGGATGAAACTTATAGAAATTTTAAGGTTGAGAAAGAGATTGAGGTTATTTACAATTTTGTAGATGTAAAACGCTTTAACAGAAAGCCGATCGTGGCTTTCAAACAGGTAATAGCACCAAATAATGAAAAAGTTTTATTACATGCATCTAACTTCAGGAAGGTTAAAAGAGTGGGAGATGTTGTGAAAGTATTTAGTGCCGTTAATAAAGAAGTTCCTTCGAAACTTTTGTTGGTAGGCGATGGCCCCGAAAGATCATTTATTGAAGGACTTTGTCGGCAAAGCGAAGCCCATAATGATATAAGGTTCCTGGGCCGGCAGGAGCAAATGGAAGATATACTCGCAATTTCCGATTTGTTCATGTTGCCTAGTGAATATGAAAGTTTTGGGCTGGTGGCATTAGAGGCAATGGCGGCGGGAGTTCCTGTGGTGTCGACTAATGCCGGCGGATTACCGGAAATAAATATTAACGGTGTTACGGGATTTCTTAGTGACGTGGGAGATGTTGATGATATGAGCACGAATATTATTGAGATTTTTAAGGATGCCAAAGCATTTGATGAAATGAAAAAACATTCCATTCAACAGGCTGAAAAATTTGACATTGCTACAATAGTGCCTCAATACGAAACCCTCTATAAAAAAATAACAAAACTCGTTAATGCCTGAGCCATTGCTCAGGATTTACATTTTGGCTTTCCTTCATAAGAATAAAATCGACCTGGCCCTGGCCGTCATCATTTGCTCCTGCTTTACCAATTGCCTGCCCGGTCTTTACATTGTCGCCTCTTTGAACGCTTGCTGATGCAAGATTGCTGTAAACAGTAAAATATTTTCCATGTTTTATAAATACGGCCTGTTTGTCTTCAATATAACTTACGAGTGTTACCTCCCCTTCAAAAACTGCTTTAACTGTTTCACCAATCTTGGCACCAATGGTCACGCCCGGGTTATCATAATCGATACCACCGGGTAATTTATTGGCGCCGAAATGAGCAATAATAAAGCCAGATGCAGGCCAGGGAAGAGAACCCCTGTTTTTTTCAAAACTTGTATTAAGTTCCCTATCTGCTTCAGAACTTACCAGGACACTTCCTCCTTTGGAACTTGGTGCAGGCTTTGCAGGTTTAGTGTTGGTGGCATTGTCAGCCGTATTATTTTTTGCTTCCGCATTATTTTTTTTCAATTCTGCCAGCCGTGCTTTTTCTTTTTTTGCCGCTTCAATCCTCGCAAGTTCAATTTCCCGCCTTATCATTGCCGTAATCATATTTTTCAACTTCGCATCCTGCTTTCTTTTTGCGTTCACCTGTGCTGTGAGCTCTTTTTGTTGACCTTTCAGTTTATCAACGATAACCTTTTTTTCCAGATGCTGCCGTTCAAGTTGCGACATTTCCTTGTCCTTCTCCTGCAGCACGGCGTTTTTTCTTTGCTTGGTTCCTGATAAAATTTTAATTCGATCTTCCAACATTTCCTGCGTACGCAAAATATTTTCAGCCTGCATTTCCCTGTAACTCCGATACGATTTTAAATAGGCAATTCTCTTAATAGCGTCGTTAAAACTTGATGCTGAAAAAATAAAACTCAGAAAGTCGTAATTACTGCGGTTCTTGTAAGCATATACCATACTATTAGCATATTCCTGCTTAAGTGTATCCAAAATGCGGGACATTTTATTTATCTCCTTTTGAGACGTGTAAATATCATTATTCAGATGTTTTATTTCACCGTTAATATTATTAATAATATTCCCTTGCAGATCCATCTTTTTATTAATAAGTGAGAGCTGGCCTATATTTACCTTTGTTGTTTTTCTTGTTTCATTAAGCGCTTTTTCTGTTTCGGCAATTTCTTTTTTAAGCTCTTCCCGCTCTCTTTGCAAAGCATCTTTATCCTCCGGCTGTTGTGCTAATGCACTTAAAAAAAATAAAGAAAAAGCTAATGCTGTTACAAATTTTTTTTGCATGCGCATATATTTTTTGTATAAGAATAATGAATGTATATCTAACGCAGATGACAGTATTTTAAAGTAACGTTTATTTTGTTTTATAATTTCTGGGAATGCTAAAAGGGAATGATAATTCCTTGTTAAACTCATATTGCTTAAATTGAAGATTAATATCCACTTTTGTTTTTTCCGCAACGGTTATTTCACGATAGGTTGCAAACGCAACACCATTATTTTTTTCATAATCTGCATAGGTGAGATCAGCCGTTCGGTTTTGACCAATATTAATATCATCAAGTTTACTTCTTTCAATAAGATTATTGTCGGCCGATATGGTTAGAAGATTTTTAAAAAGTGCGCCAGTAGTTCCCAATAAAATATGATTTGCTGTTTGCCTGTAAGAAACAATACTATCCCCGGTATAAACAGGATTACCAATGATTATGTCCTGCAGTGTTGAAAAATTGAGCGGAATTTTTGCAATCTCTTCAATATAACTGAATCGATGATACTCAACAATCTTATCCAGCTTGTTAACAATAATAATACTGTCCCTGGTAATAAGAATTTTGAATGCCTCAATACTTAAAAAAGTAGCATTTATTGATACCCACAGCACGCTATCTTTATACAATCTTACAAAAGCATTGAAATCAGGTTGCTTCCCGTTCTTATCTTCATAATCTACCTTTATTTTGGCTGAAAAAGTCCTGAAGTTTATCTTGTTTTTGCCAAGCAGGTTTAAAATATTGGCGGCTCCCTTCAGAGAATCGGGGTTAATTGCCAGTTGGCTTACCACTAATTGCGTATCTTTTTTATTAATTGCCGTTTGTAATTTTTTAGTTGAGCGGCAGCCCGCGCCAACATATAGAATTATTATAGCAAAAAAAAACTTAATCAAATACTTCATGGCTAAAAACAGTCCTTTTAATTAATTGATTCCCGTATGCCCAAAACCGCCCTCCCCCCTCAGGGACTCCTGTAACTGCAGCACCGGTTGTAACAGAGCCCTTTCTACTTTCGATATAACGACCTGGGATATACGCTCACCATTATTGACAATATACTTCTCGTTGGATAAATTTATCAAAATAACTTTCAATTCGCCTCTGTAATCACTATCAATTGTACCGGGTGAATTTAAACAAGTGATCCCATGTTTTATGGCTAAGCCGCTTCGGGGCCTCATCTGGGCTTCATAACCCTGTGGCATTTCAAAATAAAGTCCTGTAGGAATTATTGCTCTTTCCAATGGTTGCAGCACAACGGGCGCCTGCAGGTTTGCCCTAATATCCATTCCTGCTGAACCACTGGTAGCATACTCAGGTAAATTGTTTCCCGAAGTATTCACGATTTTTATAACCACTTCATGCATCGCGACAAAGATATGGATGCATTGCAGCACTTAAAAAATAAAGTTGTGAATTATTAAATTGAAGTAATTAAGGCGGTGGCATAGGCCGCTATACCTTCTTCGCGGCCTACAAATCCCATTTTTTCCGATGTAGTTGCTTTAATAGAAACAGCATTAGCGGATAGTGAAAGAATTTCAGCAATTATCTCTTGCATTTGGGGAATGTATAATTTTATCTTTGGCTCTTCAAGACAAACGGTGGAGTCAATATTTTCAATCTTATATCCTGCCTCTTCAATGAGCGTGCTGGTTTTTTGCAAAAGTATTTTACTGTCGATATTCTTAAATTCATCAGAATTATTTGGAAAATGAGTTCCAATGTCTCCGAGACACGCAGCACCAAGCAATGCATCGCATAATGCATGAAGCAAAAAATCTGCATCACTGTGTCCAAGTGCACCTTTTGAATGAGGAAGATTTACACCGCCCAGCCATAATTGCCTGCCTGTTACCAACTGGTGAAAATCAATTCCAAACCCGATTCTAAAACCCATGATTATTATCTATTACGTTTTTACAACTACATTTTGACAAATATAATCTGAATCACAATGATGAATTTTGTTTATTTATTAATGATTTATTCGGATCAATTTGATAATCCTTTAAATGTCCAAAAAAAAAACGCCTCAAGGAAGGCGTTTCAAATTTTTGCATAAAAAATAATATATTATTCCTGCGTAGTAGTAGTTCCCACCGCAGTTTCCTTATCCAGGTTAAAAATAAGGCTGAAGCGCAAAGTGTTTGATAATGGATTACGGTTAATACCACTTCCTGATGGAATTAAATAAGAAAAATTGAGTCCAAACATATTATAGTTTAATCCTGCGCCAATTGTAAAATATTTACGATCACCTTTTGTGGGATCTTCGTAAAAGTATCCTGCCCTGAATGCAAATTGATTATTATAAGAATACTCAGCACCAACCGAGATCTGGAATTCACGAATTTCTTCACTGAAGCCACCCGGTGCGTCACCAAATGAACTAAACCAACTGCCAACTACACCTTTGTTATGATAATTAACTAAACCTGCAGAATCGCCTAACGCGGGCGGAGTAGGTACCAATAATTTATTTACGTCCAATCCGAAAGTAATTTTATTACTCTCATCAAATGCTTTCACATAGGCAACTCCCAATCCCAAATTTGCGGGTATAAAGTCCTTTTCAGATGCATCATTAGTATATGAAATTTTTGAACCAAGATTTGAAAGTGTTACCCCCCAGTTTAATCCTGAGCCTTCAGCATTTCCTGCAGGACCATCATGAAAGATCGAAAGATCACCTGCAACCGCGTTACCGGTCTTATATGTAGAACCGCTTGAAGATTGTCCACTGGCCAAATTAGAATTAATATATCTCAAAGCTATCCCTATACCAAGTTTATCTGAAAGTTTGCGGGAGTAACCGATATCAAAACCAAATTCCCTTGGCCTGTACGTTTGAAGATCATTTCCTAAATTATCAGTGAATTGTATGTTACCAAGACTGAAATACCGTAAAGAGGCCGAGATTGCCTGGATGTCGTCTAATTTGTAGTACCCTGCAGCCGAGGCAAGATAAACATCATTAAGATCAAGGCCCTTTAACCACGGAGTGTAGGTTACGGCAATTGCCGATTTACTTGCTGCAAATGGATATTTTGCCTGGTTCCAGAAAGATGAGTTTGCATCAGGAATAGTTGCTATACCTACATCACCCATACCTCCCGAACGGGCATCGGGCGAAATTCTTAGAAATGGAACTGCAGTTGTGACAACATTAATACTATTGGTACCGCTTTGTGCATTAACGACAAATGCACTTCCCACCAGCATCACTAATGCCGTTAATCTCAAAGTAACTTGTTTCATGTGTATTTTTTGCTTGGTTAGGTAGAGCTAAACCTTATAGAAAATCAGTTTTTGGATTTGTAAAAATAATTTTTTTATTCAAACGGGCAACTAAAATATGTAAACTGTCTGGTTTATAACAACCATCTCGTCCCAACAATATATACGATAATAATCTAACTCAGGAATTTAAAAGGTCTTTTACTGAGATTTCATAAACAATCATCTTCAATTATTTTTGAGTTCAATTCGATTTCACATCAACGCTTTTGGGGTACTTTTATTGTTTTAAAAAGATTCAGATTCATCCGTCACAAACCACTAAGAACCTGCAGCAAAATTGAAAAGAGATTTTATCTGATGAGGCAATTGAAGGACGTGGCCGGAATTAATTTGTGAATGGTTTGCCAAAGTATTTGCATCTCGTTTTAAATCGGTTTTATTCATAAATTAAAATCAAATAAAGTAATTATATTCGCAATCACAATTGGTATCCGTAACACAATAACATAGAAAACCTTTCGTTAATCAATCTGCAAAACGAATGCACATGCTAAAATCAATTTCTGTCGGAAAATTTTGCCTTATTATACTGGCTGCGTCATTTACATTCACATCCTGCCATAAGAAGAAAGATAAGTCTTCTGTAACCGGGTGGAATTACGATGATAAGAATTATGGTAATTTCCATGTACTTAAAGCCAAAGAACAGAAATCCGGCCCCGGGCTGGTTTTTGTACAAGGAGGTACATTTACAATGGGTGCCAAAGAAGAAGATGTAATGGGTGATTGGAATAACATTCCCCGCAGGGTGAGTGTAAATTCATTTTACATCGATGAAACAGAAGTTGCAAACGTTCACTACCGTGAATATTTGTACTGGCTCAGTAATACTTTTGACAATGATACTGCCATAATGAGAATGGCGTTGCCTGATACTTTGGTTTGGAGAAGTGAGCTTGCATACAATGAACCTTATGTTGAATATTACTTCCGTTATCCTGCATATAACTATTACCCGGTTGTGGGGGTAACATGGGAACAGGCTCATGATTTTTGCATCTGGAGAAGCGACAGGGTAAATGAAAAAATACTAATTGATAAAGGATATTTAAATAAAAAAGCTCCTTTAGCTGCAATGAAGGGCGGGCAAGGCGATCAGACTTTTAATACTGATACTTACCTGATGAACCCGGATTTGATTAATAATAAAACTGCTCCGAAAAAGGGCGGCCTTAAAGATGTTAGCGGCAGAACGAGAAAGGTAATCACGTTTGAAGATGGCCTTTTATTACCTGGCTATCGCTTACCTACTGAAGCAGAATGGGAATATGCGGCTTATGGCATAATTGCACAAAACCCCCATCCACGTACCAAAGAGAAAAACCATGGTGAAGAAGTTCTTTCAAACCAACAGGTATATTCATGGAGCAAAAATGTAAACGGCTTAAGAGACAACCGGCGCGGAAGCTGGCAAGGTCAGTTTTTAGCTAACTTTAAAAGAGGCAATGGTGATGTGATGGGTGTTGCAGGTGGCCTGAATGACCGTGCTGCTATACCAGGCCCTATCAAATCATTTTATCCTAATGGTTACGGTTTATATAATATGAGTGGTAATGTGAGCGAGTGGGTTGGTGATGTTTATCGTCCTCTTACACCACTTGATGAAGACGATGTAAATCCTTACCGCGGAAATAAATTTTCTAAATTTTATAAGAACGGCCAGGGAGAATATGAAAGAGATACACTGGGACGTTTGAAAAAACAAGTTGTATCTGATTCCGAAGCGGTTAATCGCCGTAACTATCAAAAAGGTGATGTAATCAATTATCTTGATGGTGACTCAATTTCAAATGTTACATACGGTTATGGAGTATCATCTCTCATCAGCGATAAGTCACGTGTGGTAAAGGGTGGAAGCTGGAATGATATGCCATATTGGTTATCACCAGGCGCAAGACGTTACATGGAGCAGGACCAGGCAAGCAGCACCGTAGGATTTCGTTGTGCGATGACAAGGCTTGGAAGTCCTGAAGGAAATGGCTTTAAGGAAGGAAATATATTTGGAAGAAGAAAGCAAAACAAAAAGAAGAAAAGTTAATACAAACTATTTTATAAAATTGAAGCCTCTTATTGTAAAATGAGAGGCTTTTTTATTTAGAAACCGAAAAAGCTAAATAGTAAATTTGCACAATGCATATCGAAGAAATTTATAAAACCTACCTGCAATATCCTTCGATACAAACCGATTCACGAAAACTGCAGATAGATGATTTATTTTTTGCTCTTAAAGGTCCCAACTTTAATGGAAATGGCTTTGCAAGGCAGGCTCTTGAAAAAGGCGCAGCTTTTGTATTTGCTGATGAAAAGATTTCTTTTACAGACGATCGAATAATACAGACGGGTAATGTCCTGGAGACTCTACAGCGTCTGGCCCGTTTCCACAGGTTACAATTTAATGACGAGACCGGCAAAAGTAAAATTCCGTTTATCGCTATTACCGGAAGTAATGGGAAAACCACTACCAAGGAACTTTTACACGAAGTGTTGTCTTCTACGTATAAAACGTATACGACACAGGGCAACCTAAACAATCATATTGGTATACCCCTTACGGTATTAAAAATAAAACGCGATGCAGAGATGGCCATCATAGAAATGGGTGCCAATCACCTTAAAGAAATTGCCGGCTATTGCGAATATGCAATGCCAACTCATGGGCTCATTACAAACATAGGAAAAGCTCATCTTGAAGGGTTTGGTAGTATCGAAAATGTAAAAAAAGGAAAGGGTGAATTGTTTGAATATTTACGAAAGCATAATGGAACTGCCTTTATAAATACAGATGATGCCTCAATAGTAGAATTGAGTAAAGGCATTAGACATACATTTAATTATGGAAGCAATGGTAACTACAAAATTATCAACAACGACCCTTTTCTCGGGATAAATATTAATGGAATAAGCTCCACAAATATCGAGACCCATCTCGTTGGAGCGTACAATTTTCCCAATGTTTTAGCCGCTGTTTGCATTGGCAGATTTTTTAAAGTGCCGGATGAAAGTATAAAAATATCTATTGAAAATTATGCGCCTTCCAACAGCCGGTCACAGCTGGTGAAAAAAGAAACGAACTTTATTATTTTAGATGCTTATAATGCCAACCCCGGAAGCATGAAAGCTGCTATAGAAAATTTTGCAGCAATAAAAAGTAATAAGAAAATTTTATTACTTGGAGCTATGATGGAACTTGGTGCAGATAGCGAAAAGGAACACGCTGAGTTAATAGCATTGCTTGATAAACATAAATGGGAAGCGGTAGTATTAGTCGGAAAGAATTTTAATGATTTAAACCATAAGTATATCAACTTTGAAAATTCTTCGCAAGCAAACGCCTGGCTAAGACAGAAGCATTTTGAAGATGCTTATTTGCTTGTAAAAGGATCACGCAGTATGCAAATGGAAAAAGTTCTGGAATGATAATGTTACATTTGCAATCCAAAAAATTTGGAGACTTGTCCGAGTGGTTGAAGGAGTTCCGAACCCCTCGGAAGAAAATGTGTATCGTGAAACTATGATGACTAATTAATAAAAATGGAGACTTGTCCGAGTGGTTGAAGGAGTTCCGTTCCCTCGGAAGAAAGTGTGTATACGGGAACCTCGGTAGCTAATTAGTAAAATTGGAGACTT
>JBBSPK010000066.1:0-14999 GCA_038258875.1 Chitinophagales bacterium | reverse complement strand
TTCCGTAAAAATAAAATGGCCTAATGGAAAACAACAAATTTTGACTAATGTAAAGGCAGACCAGGTTTTGAAAGTTGATATAAAAAACGCAAATCAATTCTATAATTGGTATCACCCGGTTTTTGATAAGAGCGTTCTTTTTACTGATATCACCGATTCATTAAACCTGAACTACCAGCATTCGCAAAATGACTTTATAGATTTTAATATTCAAAAATTATTACCACATAAGTTTTCTGAGTACGGACCGGCATTGGCTGCCGGGGATGTAAACGGAGACAGCTTGCAGGATATAGTAATTGGCGGCAATTCTAAAGAAGGTGCGGCGATACTGCTGCAGCAGCCTTCCGGTTTGTTTATAAAAAAATTGTTGCCGCAGCCTTCAAACAATACCTCTTACCAGCAGATAGATATGGGTATTGCTTTATTTGATGCAGATGGTGATGGCGACCTCGATATTTATATTGCCGGTGGTGGCTATGAAGCCCCGGAAAATTCGGAATTATACATGGATAAATTTTATATCAATGATGGTACCGGAAATTTTACAATGGATAGCACTGCATTACCTCAAAATTTTACAAGCAAATCATGTGTTCGGGTGGCAGATTATGATCATGATGGAGACCTTGATCTTTTCATAGCGGGAAGAGTGGATCCATGGAAATATCCGCAGCCAGTTTCCTCTTTCATCTACAGGAACGACTCAAAGAATGGGGTTGTAAAATTTTCTGATGTTACTAATTCGGTTGCTCCCATGTTAAATAAAATTGGAATGGTTTGCGATGCGGTATGGACTGATTTTGATAATGATGGATGGGTTGATTTGGTACTGGCCGGGGAATGGATGCCGGTAAAGTTTTTAAGAAATGAAAAAGGAATTTTCAAAGATATTAGTGCAACGACGGGCGTGAATAACAATGTCGGATGGTGGACGAGTATCGTTCCGGGCGATTTTGACAATGATGGCGATATAGATTTTATTGTGGGTAATCTTGGTGAAAATTCTTTTTATAAAGCAAGCGATCAATACCCGGTAAAAATTTATGCAAAGGACTTTGATAATAATGATAGTTATGATGCCATTCCCACGATATTTCTTCCTGCTTCGCAAAGTGATACCACGAAAAAAGAATTCCCGGTGCATACAAGAGACGATATGACCAAGCAGATCATATCTTTTAAAGCAAAGTATCAGAATTATAAATCGTATGCATCGGTACCCTTTAGTGAAATGTTTAAACCCGATGAATTAAAGGATGCCTTAGTACTTCGGGTGAATGATTTGAAGAATAGCTATATAAAAAACCTGGGAGGAGGGAAATTTGAGATGAGTCCCCTTCCACCTGCTGCACAATATTCCTGTATGAACGGAATGCTTGTTGAAGATTTTGACGGAGATGGAAACCTGGATGTGCTTATTAATGGCAATGATTTTGGTACTGAAGTGTCTGTGGGTCGATATGATGCGTGTAACGGGATTCTACTCAAAGGAAATGGCCAATGGGGTTTTACATCGCAATCAATTTTGCAGACCGGATGGTTTATACCGGGTAATGGCAAAGCCTTGATAAAATTTCAAAACCCGGCCGGAAATGTTTTAATTGCAGCCAGTCAAAATAAAGGGCCGTTAAAAATTTACAGCCTCGATAAAAATGTGAATGCAATAGAATTGCAGCCATTGGATGCCAGTGCGAAATTATTTTACAAAAATGGAAAATCGAGGATGGTAAATATCGATTACGGCTCCTCTTTTTTATCGCAGTCAGGGCGTTTCTTAAACATTGATAATAATATTTCATCTGTGGAAATAAAAGACTTTAGCGGAAATACAAGAACTGTAAAATTGTAATGTCTCTCCGCGCGGTAGAGAGACGAGTAAAACCTTTTCGGATCAATCTTTCAAAAAGTAGGATGCTTCTAAAAATCTCGATACCACAAAAAAAATTATTGCTCTTATTTTTCACCGCATTTATTTTATTTTCATGCAAGGAAAAATATCATAGAAATAAAACCCATGAAAATGTTTCTTATTCAAGCATTGAAAAAGGTGAAGCTTTATCGCAAGAATATTGCGGTTCCTGTCACCTCGTTCCTGGTCCCTCTTTAGCAAATTCAGCTTCATGGGAGAAAGGTATTTTACCGAATATGGGACCGCGGTTGGGAATTTTTTTTTATGGAATGCAACAATATCCTTCTTTTAAAAATGACAAAAATTTAGACTCCGGTTTCTATCCATCATCTCCTGTATTAAATTTTGTAGAGTGGCAAAATATCATTGACTACTATACCGCAACTTCTCCGGATTCAATGCCGTCCCAAAAACGCCAACACCCCATTACAACGGGCCTTACATTGTTTAAGCCCATAGTGCCTCCATACTCTTACCCCGATGCAACCATATCTTTCGTTCACATTGACAGCAGCAATAAAACTTATAGCTTAATTGTAAGCGATGTTATAAAACAAGAAACATTTTTTTTGGACAAAGATTTAAGTATTCTTGATTCTTTACCTAACAAGGGGCCGGTAGTGAATATAGATTTTAATAAAGAAAACTTACTCGCATGCGATATTGGAGATTTAAATCCCAATAACGGAAAATCAGGAAAAGCAATTATTGTAAAAGAAGATCTAAATGGCAAATTCACCGAAGATGCGCAACCTTTATTTGATAGTCTCCAACGCCCTGTTCAAATTAGTGCAGCTGATTTTAATGATGATGGCAAAACAGATTACCTGGTTTGTGAGTTTGGCTTTATTACAGGCGCATTATCATGGATGGAAAACCTGGGAAACGAAAAATTTTTACGGCATGTGTTGAGGCCATTGCCCGGCGCTATCAAAGCTTATATAAATGATTACAACCATGATGGCAGGCCTGATATCTGGGTTCTTTTTGCCCAGGGTGACGAATCCATTATTCTTTTCACTAATGAGGGCAACGGGGCTTTCAGCCAGGAACAGGTGCTTCGCTTCCCTGCCTCTTATGGATCTTCTTATTTTGAGCTTGATGACTTTGATAAAGATGGTTACCCCGATATTGTTTATACCTGCGGCGATAATGCGGATTATTCACCTGTATTAAAGCCTTATCATGGTGTATATATTTTTATGAATGATAAAACAAATCATTTTACTCAAAAATTTTTCTTTCCTATTCATGGATGTTATAAAGCGATTGCCCGTGATTTTGATGGCGATGGTGATTTGGATCTTGCAACTATTTCTTTTTTTGCCGATTATACACACCAGCCTGAAGAAGGATTTGTTTATTTGAAAAATAACGGGGATTTTAATTTTATACTTTATGCTTTAAAGGAAGCTGAAATTGGGAGGTGGCTCACGATGGATGCAGGCGATGTTGACGGAGACGGGAGGCAGGACATTGTATTGGGCAACTTTTCAATCGGTCCGGTTTTAAATAAACCCACAACCAATTGGAAGCAGGCACCTCCTTTTTTGCTTTTAAAAAACACCGGCAAATAATTTTGTAAAACAAAGCAAAATAAATAGATAATTTTAAAAAAAATACTCTATAAACTCCACGTCCTCTCTCCATTTGGAGAGGGGGTTGGGGGTGAAGCTTCTTATGAAACTTAAAATAATAATGTTTTTCTCTTTTATTTTTTTATCTGTGGATGCAAACTCACAAACGATCCCATTATTTAAAATTCATGAAACAAATGGCAAGGTTATTAACAGCAGTAGTCTTATAAATAATAAACCAGTTGTTCTAATCTATTTTTCTCCGGACTGTGAACATTGCACAACATTACTTGCAAAAGTTTTCAAACAAATTGATCAGTTCAAAAAAGCAACGATTGCTCTTGTGTCATTTATGCCTTTGACAGATGTTGCCGCTTTTGAAAAACTGTATCATACCAATCAATATAAAAATATGATCGTAGGAACTGAAGAGCCGGTTCTGTTTGTAAAAAATTTATATAACCTGGAATCTACTCCATTTACCATGCTGTTTAACAAGGCAGGCAAATTAATAGTTTCATATAAGAAAGAAACACCGCTCAATGATCTTATTAATCATCTTAGAAATTTAAAGTAGTGGCCCGCTTATTTTGTTTTGTAGTTAGCTATATTAATTATATCCGCGATACCCGCCACCCGAATCCAATCCTTTCTCGCTAAGTCAGTAATATCCAATTTTGAAATATAACTTTAGACAGCAACCTTTGAAAGGTTTTGCACGTTTTAACTGGCGGGTAATACCAACAAAAATTAATTGAAGAAATAGAAATCAGGAAGTCCTTAAGGGTAGAGGAATATTGACCTTTTAAAAAACTTGATAAAATATCATTGCATTTTGCAAAAAAAGTACTTTTTACAAAAAAATGTTAATTGTATGCATCAAAGTCATAACTTTATGTGTCATTGATACGCATTGTTTCTCTTTCAATGCTTCTGATAACCTTTTTTTTAACCATTTATTTGATTGCTAATATGATCGTCAAAACTATTCAGCCAGGTAAGAAATTCATAAAGTATTTCCTACCTCTTTTTTTCCTTATATGTTCAATGGTCCCTGCAGTGGTTTTTGCCCAAACAAAAACCGTTACGGGTAAAGTCACGGGTTCAGACGGCGCAGCTATTGCAGGCGTTACTGTGCAGGAGCAAGGCACAACCGGTGGCACCGCGACAGATGCTTCAGGTAATTTTTCGTTAAGTGTGAGTAAGCCTGACGCAACGTTGACAGTTTCGTCCCTTGGCTATGCAGCCCAAACAATTGCCTTGGCTGGAAGGGCAACAGTAAATATCACGTTGCAAGGTTCTGCAGCGAAAGAACTGGAGCAGGTAGTTGTTATCGGCTATGGCACTGCTAATAAAAGAGACCTAACGGGGTCTATTGTAAAAGTGAGCGGTAAAGAAGTTGCTGATAAACCCAACGTTAATCCCGTAGCATCACTGCAGGGAAAAGTTGCAGGTTTATCTGTGGTAAATAATGGGACGCCAGGTGCCGCACCTGACATCAGGATTAGAGGTACCATTAGTATCGGCCAGGTGCATCCATTGTATGTAGTTGATGGTATTTTTAACGATAACATTGATTACATTAATCCAAATGATATTGAATCTATCGAAATATTAAAGGACCCTTCTTCACTTGCAATATTTGGAGTTAAAGGCGCTACAGGTGTTATAGCGATTACCACTAAAAAAGCAAGAGCAGGACAGACTTTCATTAGCTTTAATTCGAGCTACGGATATAAAAAATTAGTTGACAAAATAAAATTTGTGGATGCAGAAGGTTTTAAAACCCTTTTTGCTGAAGAGAGAGCAGAAGATATAACCAATCCTACAACCGATCCCTTTGATTACAGTGGTTTAACAGCTAACACCGATTGGATTGATGCTGTTACAAGAACCGGCAATTTTACTAATAACAGTGTAAGCGTGTCAACAAGTTCGCAAAAAAATAAATTTAATTTAGGTTTAGGATATATCTATGATGAAGGTATTATAAAGCATGAACAATTGACTAAGTACCTGGCTTCAATTGCAGATGAGGTTACACTCTATAAGGGTATAAAAGTGGGTGCAAATCTTAATGTATCCAGGCAGCATAATCCTTACGATGCAACTGCGGTATTGGATGATGCCCGTAAAGTAATACCCCAGGTTTCTGCGGACACAAAAAATTTCCGCGTTGCCAATCCTTATGGCACCGATACGATAAATTTAGATCTTTATTCAGGTGCCGATCCTGGACTACAGTCATCAGGTGTTCAGAATCCTTTGATAAATTTAGAAAATCATTGGAATAAAGTTTTAAGCTATGAACTCAGGACGGTGGGTAGCTTGTATGCAGATATTACCTTTCTCAAAAATTTTAATTTTAGGGCCACTCTATATGCTGATGTAAGCACGATAAATGCACGAACTTATAGTCCAAGATACTATTACTACAATCCCAAAAATGATGATATTGTTTTGGCTAATCAAACAACCAGTGTGAGTGAGAGTGACGAAAATTACAAGAAATATCAGCAGGATTACATTTTAAATTATAAGAAAAGTTTTGGTGATCACAACCTTACTCTTACCGGGGGTTTTACCACTTACTATTTTGGATATTTCGGAAGGTTTGGAAGTTCAAGGCAAAGCGCAACAGGTGCGCCAATTCCAAATGATTCAAGATTTTGGTACTTAACCAACGGGTTTGAAGATCCTGTGACTAAGACTTCATCCTCTGATCAAAATGAGTACACAACGGTATCTTATCTTGCGAGGGCTTTATATAATTATAAGAGCAAATACTTTATAAATGCGTCGTTTAGAAATGACGCGTCCTCAAGAATTCCTGAAAAGAATCGCGACCAGCAATTTTGGGCTGTTGGCGCTGCATGGGATATTTCAAGGGAAAGTTTTATGGAAAGCCAGCATATTTTTGATTATCTAAAACTAAAAGGTTCAATAGGAGTGTTGGGTAACCAGTCTGCTTCCGATTTAGGAGGTAGGCCATTGAATTATCCCTTTTATCCAAATCTGAGTACGGGAACAAATGCAGTTTTTGGAACCAATGTCTTTTCAGCTGCCAGCTTAGCCTACATAGCAAATCCTGATTTAAAGTGGGAAACAGTATCTGCGCAGGAGATAGGAGTGGAATTAAATGCTTTCCAAAACCGGCTGCATTTTGAGGCAAATTATTACAATAAAAAGACAAATGATTTACTTACCTATGTAAGCAGGGGCACTATTGGTCTCAAAGATGAATTAATAAATGGAGGCAGCGTCAAAAATTCGGGTGAAGAGTTTTCTGCTACCTGGAACCAAAATCTAACCAAAGAGTTCACATTAAATATTGGAGGTAATATCTCTTTCATAAAAAATAAAGTAATAAGTCTCGCCAAAGATTTGCCGACAGGGTCTTTGTCAAGGACATCCCAAAATAATAACAGTGCAGAAAGCCTGACTAGACCTGGTTTTCCGATTGCGTCTTTTTTTGGCTATGTTGTTGAAGGAATTTATCAAAGCGATGCGGACATATCGAAGTCACCTGATGCTTCATCAATAGGAGCGTACAGGCCGGGAGATTTTAAATTTAAAGATGTAAATGGTGACGGAGTGATTACTTCTCAAGACAGGACGGTAATAGGAAATCCTACTCCTGATTTCACCTATGGCGCTTCAATTAACCTTACTTACAGGGGATTCAACCTGGGAGTGGATGTGGTAGGGGTGTATGGAAATGAAGTTTTCAGAACATGGGGTTCATTGGAATCACCTTTCCAGAGAGTAAATTATTCAGCGGAGAAACTTGACAGGTGGCATGGTCCCGGTACATCAAACTGGGTACCTATTTTAGGCCAGGGTGATCGCTTTAACTATAATGGTTCTACTTATAATATTGAAGATGGCAGCTATTTCAGGATCAGGAATATCCAGTTAGGATATAATTTTTCACAGAGCTTGTTATCAAAAGCATACATCAAGAATTTGCGCTTATATGTAAATGTTCAAAACCTAAAAACATGGAAAAATAATTTAGGTTATACGGCAGAATATGGAGGAGACGCTACATCATTTGGATATGATTATGGTGGAGGAGCCATACCTGTAGTGAGCACTGTTGGACTTAATGTAACTTTTTAATTTTAAAATTATTAATTGTAAGATATGAAAAAGCTAATCAATATTTGTTCTTATGTTATTGTTATGGCAACGCTATTTATGGCGTCTGGTTGTAAAAAGTTTCTTGATCGCAAACCGCTTACTGCTACATTCGATGATTTAAATCAAGGTGCATTAGAAGGGCAGGTTTTAGGTATGTACAATATTTTAAGAGACTATGCAGGGTTTTCTTTGTTACCGTGGTTGGATAATCATAGTATAAGGGATGACGATGCGCAGAAAGGCAGTGATATTAATGATGGTAAGGAAATAATTGCCGAATATGATACCTACCAGTATACGAAAGATGATTGGGCAACCAATACTTATTGGAATGATCACTACGCCATGATTAATGCAGCAAATGACGCATTATATGTCGCAGATTCTACGAAAGCCACGGATGAGGCTTCACTCCGTAATATTGGAGAAGCTTGCTTTTTCAGGGCTTACGCCTATTGGGAATTGATGAAGACTTATGGTGAAGTACCGCTGATTAATTATAAAATAAAAAGTCCGACAGACGGTATTCGGGATAAATCTCCTTTAACCACCTTGTATGCCTTTGTCGATTCTAATTTACAGGTCGCTTCCCAACTGCTTCCTTTAACAGCAGAGCAGTATGGAAGTAGTGCATATAAAGGAAGACTCACAAAAGGGGCTGCAAATACTTTATGGGCAGAAACTTACCTTTTCAGGCAGGATTGGACAAATGTCATTGCACTTTGCAATGAAGTAATTGGTTCGGGCCAATATAGCCTATTGGCTAATTTTTCAGATAATTTTAAAGATGGTCTTAATGGTACGGGTAAAAACACAGATGAATCCATTTTTGAAATGAATGCAACCGTAGGACAAAATGGGCAGAGTAATGGTGCTGTGGATAACGGAACTGATTTTGGAACCTCGCAACAGGTGAGGCAGAACGGAGCAACTAATGACTGGAACCTTGGTTGGGGATGGAATACACCGACCCAAAAGTTAGTGGATGCATGGGATGATTTGGATCCAAGAAAATCTCAAACAATATTATTTTCCGGCCAATTTGATGGCGGCGGTTCACTTGGAGGTTTTGGTGCTACAATTCCTGCCTATACAAATCCAGACGGGCAAGGAGGGCTGGCACAAAAATATTGGAATAAAAAGCTATATACCGGTAATGATCCTGCAATGAGAGCTTTCACCGGGTATATTAGATCGAACGGTGCCGCCCGTTGGATAGATCACCGGCTTTTCCGTTTCGATGAGATTATCTTAATGCTGGCTGAAGCTCAAAATGAAATGGGTGACGGACCTACAGCTGCTACTAATCTTGAGCTGATACGAGCACGTGCCCGCAATGGCGGTGACCCCGCTACTGTGCTGCCACCAGTTGCATTTGTAAGCCAGTCACAGATGAGGACGGCCATTAAAAATGAACGAAGATTCGAGCTGGCAATGGAAGGGAAACGGTTTTACGATTTAGTTCGATGGGGCGATGCAGTAACTGCGCTTGGGCCGTTAGGTTATACTAATCGTTGTCGTTATTATCCAATTCCCCAGCCTGTAATTGATATAACAGGGGGTGTATTAAAACAAAATCCTGAATGGTAATTTAAACGTATATATCTGGTTGTCTCAATCGTATCAGATATTTTAAATAAATTTTAAAACTCACTCAATTATGAAATTTAATATTAAAGCGGCTAAATTCCTCTCATTGATTTTAGCTACAGGATTAGTGTTTAGCGCTTGTCAAAAGCTGGGAAGGCCGGCCTTGGGAGATTATCCGCAGGATCCGCCGCCGCCGCCATATAGTATCCTTAAAAGTTATTTTACACTTGATAACACTGACAGGGATACTGGTCAATACAGGTTACAGGTGACTTCAAAAAATATTACGTACGTAACCGGTGTAAAAGGACAGGCAGCACAAATTGGCGATGGTGGGTATATCTTTGCCACAAAATTTCCTGATAGTCTTAAAACAATTGGCAGTTTTTCGGTAGCCTTCTGGATGAAGGGTGTTGGTCCTGTTGTCGGTGGTGCCCAGGGAGTTTTTGCCGTTTCAAATAGCTCACAATTTTGGGGTAATATGGAAATGTTCCTTGAAAATAATGATAACGGATCAGAAGCCTTTGTAAAATTTCACATGTTTAATGCTGCGGCAGCCGATGGCATAGGGGAACAGTGGAACGAGGTTAAAATTCCCGGTTTATTAGATAAATGGTCACACATTGCTGTAACTTATGATGCAGCCACTTCTCAGCTAACTTTATATGCCGATGGGGCGCCTGTTTCAGCTATCGATCATAAAGTTTTGGATGGAGGTAACTATGGTAACGTCAGGTTTGTAGACGTTGGAGGCGTAGTTTTAGGGAGCTTTGCATTTCAGACAGATCCCAGTCTCACTAATCATGGTCCGGAAGGTTGGGCAAAATCTTTTAATGGAGCGTTGGATAACTTCCGCCTTTATAATGTAGCTCTTTCAGATGCTGATGTAATGGCGTTATATAATAATAAAGATTAGAATAAAACAAATAATATTTCTATGATGTGGGTCGTATTACAATACGGCCCATTTTGTTGTCCATAGTGTCAAGCATCGTCTCCCGCTGGGGACGATGGGCTACATAAAAAACTCTATAAGAAAATAGTAACCAAATTTTATCTCTCTTTTTTCACACCTCCTGCCTTAATACTTCCAATGGTGATCTCGTTAACAACCCCCGGCTATTAGCCATGCCAGTTAGTACAGTGAGCCCGCAAACTAATATAAACAAAACAACCACAGGCGTTATTTGCGGATGAAATGGAGTTTCAAAAGTATAATGCGCCAACGCCCAGCTTGCTGCAAGAGCCAACAGTATCCCTGTAAGGGCAGCCAATGCACCTAAAAAGAAATATTCCAAGGCTGTAATGGCAAGTATTTGTTTACGGCTTCCACCAAGCGTACGAAGTAAAACACTTTCATGCAGGCGTTGGTATTTGCTTATAAGCACAGAAGAAATTAAAACCACCAGCCCGGTAACAATACTAAATCCTGCCATGAATCGTATGACAAAACCAATTTTTACCAATATGTCATCAAGTACGCGAAGCACAAGACCCAAATCAATTATCGATACATTCGGATAAGCCTTTACCATTGCTTGTTGAAAATTGGCGGATACCTGTTGTGACGGAACCCTCGTAAGCAAAACGTGAAACTGCGGCGCTTCTTCCAGTAACCCGGTTGGAAACACCACGAGAAAATTGGTTTGTATGCCACCCCAGTTCACTTCACGTAAACTGCCCACAATGGTTTGCATTAACGAACCCTGCACATTAAATGTCATGGTATCTCCAATCTCTACCCCGCTTCTCCGTGCAAAATTTTGTTCCACTGAAATTTCGGGTAGGCCGTTGCCTTTAGACTTGCCTTTCCATGTACCTGATGTAATTTTTTCCGAAGAGGCTAATGAGTCCCTGTACGTAACCCGGTACTCCCTGCTGAACAGCCACCGCGATAACCTTATCGTGGAATCTTTTCTTGCTTGCGCAGCAGTGATACCATTTATATCTTCAAGCCGCATGTTTACAATAGGAACCCGTTCTTTTACCGGTAAGCCAAATTTTGTTGCAAGCGCAGAAACACTGTCTTCCTGGTTGGTTTGAATATCAAATAAAACAATATTAGGCTGGTTAGCGCTTGTAGATAAGGTTATACGGTTGATTAAGGCAGATTGTACAAACAACAGCGTACAGACAAGCGCAGTTCCCAACCCGATTGAAATAATTAATATAGTCGTCTGGTTATTGGGGCGGTATAAATTAGCAAGCCCCTGCCTCCACAAATAATTCCATGACGACGGAAAAAAATGTTTCACCGTCCACATAAGTCCGCGGGCTATAGCAGTAAGTATTAGTAAGGCCCCTGCTATGCCACCGGTAAAATAAAGAGCCTTTACCAGGCTATTCATCTGCACATACGTGAATGCATATACGAAGATTGCTATCAAGACGTAAATTATCCATTTCAGAGGATCGCTTCTCCTCAGTGGAGGTTCAAATGAAACACGTAGTGCATTGAGTGGGGAGATACTCCGGATAGAAAGTAAAGGCAATAAAGCAAAAAGAATAGAAATAATAATCCCCAAAGTCATTCCCTGCAACACTGCCGGCCATGAAACAGGCGTGTTAACGGCAACAGGCAAAAAATCTTTTATAACATATGGAAGAAACTGCTGGATGAATACTCCCAGGACTGTTCCGATAAATGATCCGATAAATCCTATACCCACAATCTGGATAAGATAAATAACAAAGGCTTGTGATGCCCTTACTCCAAGGCATCGCAGGATGGCGATCGCATTTATCTTTTCTTTTATATATACATGCACGGCGCTGGCAACGCCTGTACAACCGAGCAGCAATGCGATAAAGCCAACAAGCGCCAAAAACCGCGTAAGGTTCGTGAAGGATCTGCCTGTATCTTCTTTCTGGCTTTCAACCGTTTCATAATTGAGATCATTCTTTTCCAGCCGTGGTTTTATTTGTTGAACTAATGTTTCCACATCAGTACCCTTCTTAAATTTAAAATAATAGCGGTAACTGATCCGGCTTCCTTTTTGAGCCAAATCAGTTTGCTTCATGTACTGCAAGGGTATATACACGATAGGTGCTATCGCCGAAGAGAAACCCGTTTGCCCCGGTGCATTTAATAATTTACCAGCAATCGCAAAGCTTACTTCTCCCACTTTTATAGAATCCCCAACATTAGCTCCGTATTGTAACATTAAAGTTTCGTCAACGAGGGCCTGTTGGCTGTTAAGGAAAATTTTGCCTGCTGATAGAGGCAAAGTTTCCAGCGAACCATAATAAGGAAAAGCTCCTTGTAATGCACGCACTTGCACCAACCTGGTACCGCTGTTTTTTTGAAACAGCACCATTGACGCAAAGTTTTGTTGAGCTGATCTTTGTCCTCCCAATGAATCAATAATTTTTTTAATTGATGGAGTGGTTGCATGACGGCCGGAAATTTCTAAATCTGCGCCCAAAAGCGAAGCAGCCTGGTTATTTAACTCGTCCTGTAAATTATTGCCAAGCGAATAAATTGCAACTAATGCAGCGATACCTAAAATAACGGATGATATAAAAAGGAAAAGGCGTGAACGGCTTTTTCTGCTATCTCTCCACGCCATTTTAATGAGCCAGGGTAAGTTAAACCTAAAGTCTTTCGTGACGCCTTTACCTGATAAATTAATTCGATCCATTCTTTGTTTTAAAATAATAGATTAGGTAGAATAAGCACAAAACTTTTTCGCATTATCTTAACCGTTATACAACCGCCATGGTTGGTTTATCTGATACCACTTTTCCTCCCCTTAATTGGATAATGCGTTGGGTTTTTGCAGCCAACTCGGCATCATGCGTTACCAGTACCAGTGTGGTGCCGGCTTCGGTATTCAAATCAAAAATGAGTTTCACTATTATGCCGCTTGTTTCTGCATCAAGATTTCCTGTGGGTTCATCGGCAAATAAAATGAGGGGTTTATTAGAAAAGGCCCTCGCAATGGAAACCCGTTGCTGCTCGCCACCACTTAACTGCGCGGGGTAATGGTGACTGCGATCTGCAAGGCCAACCTTTTCAAGAAGTTCCATAGATCTTGCCCGCACTTTTTTTTCACCACGGAGTTCCATCGGCACCATTACATTTTCAACAGCAGTTAATGTGGGCATCAGTTGAAAATTTTGAAAAATAAATCCTATGAATTTATTTCTTATGGCAGCAAGTTGGTCTTCATTTAAATTCTCCAGCCGGGTATGTTGTATTTGTACACTTCCTGAAGACGCCCTGTCAAGGCCGGCACATAAGCCGAGCAATGTAGTTTTACCGCTGCCGGATGGCCCGACAATTGAAACAGTAGAGCCAGTTGCTAAAGAAAGGTTCACATTCTCTAATACTGTTAATTCACGACTGCCGCTTTTGTATGTTTTGCTTACGTGCTGAAGATTTAGAATTGTTTCCATCTGCCTGATTAATTTAACTGCTGATTAATGACAAGTGGCATAATTTTATAGTATATCAATTGTACCTAAAAAGCTTTAGTTATAAAATTACCTGAATAATTATTTTAATTCCGGACTATGATAAACTTTACAAACTATTTAAAGAATTGGGCGTTTGTATTCGGTTCCTTCCTTTTACTATCGCTTGTGAATTGTAGTAATAATAAAGAAAAGGATGTTGCTTCAAAGCAAGTGCAGGCTCCCGGCATAACGCCTGCAGATTCTTCGGCAAAAGAAAAGAGAATAGTATTTTTTGGCAACAGCCTTACAGCCGGTTATGGTGTTGACCCGACAGAAGCTTTCCCAGCTCTGATACAAAATACAATTGACTCGCTGCATCTCAGCTATAAAGTAATTAACGCAGGTGTGAGTGGAGAAACTTCTTCGGGTGGAAATGGCCGCATCGACTGGATATTACGCCAACCTGTTGATGTCTTTATTCTGGAATTAGGCGGAAATGATGGCCTTCGTGGAATCCCATTAGGAGAGACCAAAAAAAATCTCCAGACAATTATTGATAAGGTGAAGGTTAAATATCCGCAAGCAAAATTAGTGCTGGCGGGAATGCAGATACCGCCAAATATGGGCAGGCAATATGCTGCACAGTTTAAAAATCTATATCCGGCGCTTGCTGCCGGGAATAGTATTCCCTTAATTCCATTTCTTTTAAAAAATGTTGGTGGTGATGTGAAGCTTAACCAGGAAGATGGAATACATCCGACCGCAGAAGGGCAAAAAATAGTTGCTAAAAATGTGTGGGAAATATTGAAAGGCGTTTTGTAGGCATACCAAATTTCAAAGGAATTTGCGATGCATCTAAAAAAATAGTGAAAAAAAATGTTGCTCAAAAGTTAACTTCTTTTAATGCCGGTTTACGGTTACACACTATCAAATAAATTACGATAAATTTATAGCCGGCAATTTTTATAACAACTGTAATAATTTAAATTATGAAAAAAATTACTTTTTTATTACTCCTCACAATTCCTTTGCTGATAACTGCACAGGATACCGGGATGAATTTTCAGCATGAAGCAAGCTGGAAAGAAGTACAGGCAAAAGCTAAAGCAGAAAATAAATATATTTTTATGGATTGCTTTACTACCTGGTGCGGCCCGTGCAAGTATATGAGTTCAACCATTTTTCCTATGGAAGATGTTGGATCGTTCATGAATGATAAATTCGTTTCGGTGAAGGTGCAGTTAGACACTACTAAAGATGATAATGAGTTTGTAAAATCATGGTACACTGATGCACATAACATTGCTGGAAAATACCAGGTGCAGGTTTATCCCACTTACCTCGTATTTGATGCAGGTGGAAATATTGTTCACCGCTTC
>JBBSPK010000065.1:0-15010 GCA_038258875.1 Chitinophagales bacterium | reverse complement strand
GTACATCATCCAAAGGAATATACCTGAGTGTGGTAATACTTAAATTTTGTGTTATCGCTTCCAGTTCAGGATGGCTGTTGGCCAAATCAAAAAATAACCTTGACAGTTCAATATCCTCCCCGATCATTTTAATATAACCACTTCGGCCTACCTGTTGCAGTGTCAGCCAAACTTTCAATGCCCTGAACCCTCGTGAATTCTGGAATCCATATTCATAATAATTTTTCGTTGACGGTTCATCATCGTTACTGAAATTATAATATACAGGATGAGAACTGTAAGTTTCAATTAAGTAGTTCGGATCTTTTACTAAAGTACAGCCTGCTTCAAGCGGACTATAAAGCCATTTATGAGGATCAAGGGCAATTGAATCCGCTTCTTCAATACCTGCAAACAATGATTTCATTTCAGGAATAACGGCAGCGGGTATCCCATATGCACCATCTACATGAAACCACAAATCATATTTTTTGCAAAGTGTTGAAATTGTTTTCAGGTCATCGACAGCGCCTGTACTTACATCACCGGCCGTGCCAACAACCATAAAAGGTTTACAGCCATTTTTTAAATCGGCCTTTATGGTTTGTTCCAAAACATGGTTATCCATTTTATTATTTGCATCAGTTTGTATCCAGCGAACTGACCTTGTACCAAGGCCAAATAAAACAGCCGCTTTTTCAATCCACGTATGAGTCGTTTTTGAACAATAGACAGTTAATTTTTCTGTCGAAATTGATAACCCGTCTTCTTTAATATTTTTGGGTGCCTTTGCCGTTCTCGCTGCGAGGAAGGCTGTAAAGTTTGCCATATTACCACCACTAACTAATATTCCCCCGGATTCGGGAGAAACGCCAATAAGTTCTGCAAGCCATTTTACAGTTTGCTTCTCAATTTCTGTCGCCATCGGGCTTAAAATATTGGCGCCTACATTTGGGTTTACTGCGGCCGCCAAAAAATCTGCTAATGCGCCGATTGGAGCAGCAGAAGAAGTAATATACCCCAGGAATTTTGGGTGGCCATTAAGCAGAGAATGATCCAACAATAATTTGCATGCCTTATCAAGTATTTCATTCGCTGGTGTTCCGTTTTCAGGAATCGGAAGATTCCCGAGAATTTGCTGTAATTGCTTAGGCGACTCTCCCGGTGTTACGGGCCTTTCCTTAATAGTTTCAATGAAAGAGGAAATAGTGTCAATTAGCTGGTAGCCAATTTTCTTAAATTCGCCTGCACTCATTTCAATTGGTGTTTCCCTATCATTTATCATACCTATAAATTTTATTTAAACTTATTGTTTTCTTAGTTGCAAATGTCGAAATTTTCTTTTGTACATAACCGCGGTGATTTTTTATTCACTTACCATCCATCCATTCAAAAAAAGTAGTCGCAAAACTTTTACTTAATTTTGAATCCTGTTTTAAATTTTTAAATAACTAAAAAACAAATTCACTCAATGAAAAAATTATTAAGTATGGCAGTGTTTGCCACAGCACTAATGACAGGAATACAGGCCAGTGCACAGGAGGATAAAAGCAAAAGGCCCAGCCCGCCCGCAAAAGTCACACAGCAAATAAAGAGCGGCGCCACCATTTCAATTGACTACAGCCAGCCATCAGTGAATGGAAGAATAATAGGAGAAAAACTTGAACCCAAAGACGGCGAAGAATGGCGTACAGGAGCCAACGAAGCAACTGTATTTGAAACAGACAAAGACGTAACTATCGGTGGAAAAAAATTGCCTGCAGGAAAATATGCTCTATTTACGTTGTTTAAGGGCAATGATGTTACAGTATTTTTCGGCAAAGATTGGGATAGATGGGGCGTTCCAATTAAAAGAGCCAATGATGATATAGCCATTCAGACAAAGTATACTACTGCATCTCCTCCCTCAGAAAAAATGACTTTTAAAATAAGCCCTGAAGGGGAAGTTACTTTACTATGGGGTGCCCGTAAAGTAAGTTTTATGGTAAAATAAAATATTATCTTTTTTATAAGGAGGTTGCCGCAAGCAACCTCCTTTTTATTTCAGTTTTGAGTAAATTATTGTATCCCTGAAAATACCATCAAAAAAGAAATCTTCTTTGAAATGGGCTTCTTTTATGAATCCTGTGGCCTCCAGGATAGCTGCTGACGCATCATTTTCAGCATTAATATTTGCCTCAACACTATGCAAATTCATCGTATTAAATCCATAATCAAGCACGGCAATTATAGCCTCTTTCATAATACCTTTTCGCCAGAAACCAGGGTGCAGCATATAACCGAGTTCGGCCCTGTAGTGTTCTTTTTTCATTCGCCAGTAACCAATATTTCCGATAAGCTTCGCCGGATTTTCTTTCAATGCTATTGCCCATGAAATAGCCTCATTATTATTTATAGATTCATTAATAAGGTTAAGGTGATTTTCAGCATCCTTTAATGTTACTGCCCTGGGCCTGTCAATATACTTCATCGCTTCTTCATTCGAGCGAAGGAAAAAAATTTCTGCCAAATCTTCTTCGTCCATTCTTCGCAGGAAAAGCCTGTTGGTTTGTATTTCGGGAAAAGAAGAGAAATTAAGTTCAAGCATTTTGTTTTTTATTGAAGTAAAATAAAGATTTTTATTGTACCTGAAAGTTAATCAAACAGGTTTTTACTCTTTTAAACTTCATAACTTTAATTGTAGTTATAATTCTAAAGATTTAATATGAAAAAAGTATTTTCAGCATCTCTTTTTATTTTTTGTATGTGGAATTTAAGCTTTGCGCAAACAGAAAGTATCCTGCTCTATAAAAAAACTATGGTGATGATCCCGATGAGAGACGGGGTCAAATTATTTACGGAAATTTTAACTCCTGTAAATTCAAAAATACCGGAACCCTTCTTAATTACACGTACCCCATATGGAGCGGAAACCAACTATCCGGAGGATACAACTTTCACGATGGATGATTACACTTATGTATCGGCCATGGCAAAAGAAGGTTATATTTTTGTTTTCCAGGATATACGTGGAAAGTATAAAAGTGAAGGCTCCATGCAAATTCATCAACCTCTTGTTCATGCCACAAACAAAGGAGCCATAGACGAAAGTACAGATACATGGGATACTATAGACTGGCTTTTGAAAAATATTGGTAACAATAACGGGAGGGCAGGTATACTCGGAATATCATATCCCGGCTGGCTTACGCTGGTTGGTTCAGTCGATCCGCACCCGACTCTCAAAGCCGCATCAGAACAGGCTTGCATGGGCGACTTATTTTTAGGAGATGATTTTCACCATAACGGAGCGTTTCGGTTAAGTTATGGAATGGAATATACTTACGAAGTAGAATTTGATAAAACAACCGACAGCAATTTTCCTTTTCCCCAATACGATTTATATGACTGGTATCTTAAGTTAGGCTCTTTGAAAAATGTAAATGAAAAATACTTTCATAATAAAATACCTACCTGGAACAGTTTTGTTGAACATCCCGATTATGATGCTTACTGGCAAAAAAATTCCCCATTAAATTACATTCAATATCCGCAAATACCACAATTGCATGTGGCGGTTATTACGATCAGGAAGATATAAATGGCCCGCAATTGATGTATAGCCATATGGAAAAGAAAGATAGTTTCAACCGGAATTATATTGTGTTAGGTCCATGGAACCATGGACAATGGGGTTTTCACAAAGGTGATAGTCTTGGAAAAATTTCTTTTGAAAGTAATACCGGCGATTGGTTTCGTGCCCTGCAAAAAAAATGGTTTGATCACTGGTTAAAAGATTCCGGCATTGCTGGTAAAAATGAATTTGAAGAAGCATATTGTTTTCAAACCGGCAGTAATAAATGGAAAACTTATAATAGCTGGCCTCCCAAAGAAGTTACGATTCAAAAACTATATGCAGGTGCTAATAACAAATGCTCTTTTAATAAACCCGCTTCAAGTACAGGGTATGTGAGTTACATAAGCGATCCTTCAAAGCCTGTGCCCTACAGAATCCAACCCATCGAAGCTACCTATGGCCGCGGTAGCAGATGGCGGCCGTGGCAGGTAGAGGATCAAAGATTTGTTTACAGCAGGCCAGATGTAGTCAGCTTTGTGATGGATTCGCTTACAAATGATTTGACTGTAACAGGAAAGATAATGGCTCATCTTTTTGCAAGCACTAGTGGTACCGATGCTGACTGGATTGTTAAGTTGATAGATGTATATCCCAACTTCGATTCAAAAAGTTTATCGATGAGCGGATTCCAGTTACCCGTAGCTATGGAAGTATTCAGGGGCAGGTATAGAAAAAGTTTTTCTAATCCGTCACCACTTGTTCCCGGCAAACCCGAAGAGTTTGTAATTGATTTGCATGACATCAATCATACATTTAAAAAGGGACACCGCATAATGATCCAGGTACAGAGTACATGGTTCCCCGTAATAGATCGTAATCCGCAGAAATTTATACCCAATATTTTCAATGCAAAAGAAAGTGATTTCATAAAAACAGAGCAGCGAATTTATTTCTCTATGCAATATCCTACCTATATTGAATTACCTGTGATGAAGGAATAGCGAGGGAGAATAAATTGAAAAGGCAATTGCAAAACAAGAAAATTAAATTGCACGAGCTACTAAAATAATGCCCTCAAAAATGACAGCATTTATTACTTGCGTTGATATTTAAAATCTTACATTACTTCGCGGAATCAGTTGGCATTTTATCCATTTTCATTTTATCGTCTTTCATCATTTTATCTTTTTGCCAATCATCTTTATTTTTTATTATTCCGTCCATCGATACGTAGTCGCCATTTTTTAATGTGGCAGTAGTACCATCTTTCATTTTTACTGTACCGTCAACCATGACGGTTGCACCATTATCAAGCGTTAAGTCGCCGTTTAGTTGGGTTGTTTCCCCATTTTTCATCATCCATAATTTTCCATCTTTCATCATAACGCCTTTGTGCTTTTGCATATGTTGTTTTGATGCCATACTATTAGTAGAATCTTGCGCAAAAACTCCGACGGAAAATGTTATTGCAATTAATGTTACCAATATCTTTTTCATAAGTTATCTTTTTAGGTTAATAATTTTTATTACGTTTTTCATATGAAGCCAGCCCAAAATCGTACCAACTTTTCATTACCAAATTGTTAATGATCCCGGGATATAACCCTGCCGGGATTCGAAAAATATGTTTAAAAAAAAGCCGGTCAGGATACAACTAAAAAGAGAATTAAATAACTTCAGCAAAAAATTATCGATGAAAAAAATTAACTGGGGAATTATTGGTTGCGGGAATGTTACCGAAGTAAAAAGCGGGCCTGCATTTAATAAAGTAAAAAATTCTTCGCTGGTGGCTGTCATGAGACGAAATGGAGAAAAGGCCAGGGACTATGCCAGCCGGCACAACGTACCAAAGTGGTATGATGACGCTTCAAAACTTATTAATGACGATGAAGTTAATGCTATATATATCGCCACACCCCCATCCACCCATGAAGAATATGCGCTCGCGGCTATTGCAGCAGGCAAGCCCGTTTACGTGGAAAAGCCGATGGCTGTAAATTTTACTTCCGCAATAAAGATGATGAATGCTGCCGCAGAAAAAAAGATAAAATTATCAATAGCTCATTACCGTCGTGAGCAACCTTATTTCAAAAAAATAAAAGAACTACTCGATGAAAAATTTATTGGTGATATAAGATTTGTGAGGCTTGATTTTTATAGGAAACCTCTTTCGCAGGAAGAACTGAAAAAGGAGCAGGTTGCATGGCGTGTGGACACAGTTATTTCAGGTGGAGGGTTGTTTCATGATCTTGCTCCTCACCAGATTGATTTGATGTGCTATTTCTTTGGACCGGTAAAAAGTGCTCATGGATTTTCTTTAAATCAATCCGGGGCTTATAACGCTGATGATTTGGTAAGTGGAAATATCGTTTTTAAGAATACCACGATTTTTAGCGGAATATGGTCTTTCAATGTGGATGCTGAAAATGAGAAAGACCAATGTGAAATTGCAGGCTCAGAAGGCAAAATAACTTTCAGCATATTTGGACAACCAAAAATAAGTATTAGTAAAAAAGGACAAACAGAAAACATATCTTTTGAACCATTACAGCATGTACAACAACCCATGATCGAGAAGGTAGTTGAATATTTTTTAGATGATGGGCTCAACCCGTGCAGCGCAGCCGACGGAGCAGAAGTAATGCGCCTCATAGACGCGTTTACCGTTAAATAAATTGATATTGCGCTAAATCTTTATTTTCTGCTTTTAATTCAGCACCATTTTTGTATATCGTGTATTTAAGCTAAATCACACCCTATGAAGCAAGGAATTATTTTGTTTTTCACTTTTTTTTGTTTTTTTCTGATTGAATCCTGTGGACAGTTTTGCTTTGCACAAAACAATAAGTTATCGCAGCATACAATTTCCGCCAGGGCGTCTTCGCAATCCTTCTTAACTAACCCGGCTTCCGCTAAAAATTTTCGGCCGGAAAATCTATCTCCGGCAGAATCACCATATAAAACAAGTCTCGCAAAGGATGGCCTCGCAATCGCAGGTGCTGTAGGAGGTACGTTGCTTGGATACGAGCTTATAAAAAATAAAAAAGATCTTACGGATGAACAACTGGCAGGAAAAACAAAGGATAAACTTCCTTTTTTCGATCGAGGTAATGCGGGCTATTATTCTACACAAGCGAATAAGGACAGCTACATTCTCTTCGACGCATCTTATGCAATTCCTGTTCTCGTTGCACTTATTGATAAAAATGAACGGACAAAGTTCGGCCAGGTTATGGTCTTATACGTTGAGACGATTGGGATAACCGGGGCAATGTATACCCTTACTGCAGGGCTTGTGTACCGAAGCAGGCCATTTGTTTATGGAACCAATGCCCCATTAGACAGGCGGCAGGATAAAGGCGGGCAGCGGTCTTTTTATGGCGGGCATGTAGCCACTACTGCGGCTGCTACTTTTCTTACGGCAAAAATTTTCAGTGATTTTAATCCCAATTCAAAACTCAGGCCTTACATGTGGGGAGCTGCAGGAAGCCTAACGGTATTAATGGGATACCTTCGCTATAGAGCCGGCTACCATTTCTTGAGTGATTGTGTTTTGTCAAGTATAATTGGAGGTGCCACAGGAATATTAATCCCTGAATTACATAAAAATAAAAATTTCCAAAAAATCAGCATCGTTCCTGAAATGATAAATGGCGACACAGGAATGCGGCTTACTTATCATTTTTAAAAATATCTCTGCCTACTGCGTTTAACCGACACTGTTATTTTTAATTTTTGGGATTTTTTAATACATCAAGCCAGTTAATCATGCGGCTGGTAAATCCAAATTCATTATCAAACCATACAACAATATTACAATGGTTGCCTACTACTGCAGTGAGCGTACCATCAACAATGCAGGAGTGCGGATTGCCCTTAATATCCAGTGACACCACCGGCTCTTCTGTATAATCAATAATTCCTTTATAACTATTTTCCGTTGCTTTTTTAAAAAGCAAATTTATTTGCGCTACGGTTACTTCATCGTTTAGCTGAATTGAAAAAACTGCCATGGCCCCATTTGCAACCGGCACTCTTATAGACGACGTAGCAATTTTATTTTGTAAGCCCGGCATCAGGCGTTCCAGTGATTTATGCAAGTCTATCTCAACGGGTATGATCGATTCTGCCGCGGCTCTTCCACGCCTGAAGCTTTTATTGGGAGCATCTACCAATTCCTGCCTCGAAGTATAAGAGTGCAGGATATTTATATGCGCAGATTTAATACTTATAGAATTAAGAATGTACAGTACGTGAACAGAACAATTAGTCATGCATCCGCCCGGTGAGATGATATCTATATCAGGATTCAACCTGCTTTGGTTGAATCCATAAATGAGTAAAGGAATATCATCAGCGCCGGTTGTTGACAATAAAACTTTGTTAGCACCGGCGGTTAGATGTTTTTCAGCGCCTGACCTTGTAGTAAAACTTCCGGTACATTCAAGCACGACGTCAATGTTTAAATCTTTCCATGGCAGTGCAGCAGGATCTGCCTGTTGAAATACTTTTATTTCTTTATCCTCCACTTTTATACATTCGTTCGCGGTAATAATCTCCCTGGGAAAAGTTCCGTAGACGGAATCATATTTTAAAAGGTAAGCCAGGTTATCGGGCGCCATTGTATCATTTACAGCTACGATTTCAAATCTTTCAAGTTCTATTAATCTTCTGAATAAAAGCCGGCCTATGCGGCCCATTCCGTTTATCGCTATTCGCATTCAATATTATTTTTCTCAAATATCACTCACAAAAAACTATTGAATATCATTTTATGTGTGGAGAATTAAAAAGAATCTGGCATCGCTTCCGCTTGTTGCCTGAAAGGCTGTTTTAAAATTATTACACTTTTATATAAATCTTTCTTTTATCTAACCAATAGCCTACAGCCCAACAAAGAAGCATATAGGCAAGAGCAAAAAGCAGCGAACCTAAATAACCGCCGGCATGACTGAAAACATTTTGATATGTCCATCGGAATAGATTTGAATTTTGACCGACAGGTATTGTAAAAAGAACAGTTACCAGTAATTCGGAAAGCAAATAAATAAACAAAGTGTTCTTGCCAAATACCTGGAAAAATTTTGCCCAGTTCACCTTTTTTTCAAACTGAATTATATAATTAAGAACGGCGAGAATGATACAATCTATTCCAATAGTGTACACCACAAAACTGCTCGTCCATAATTTCTTGTTGATAGGAAATAATAAGTCCCAGAAATAGCCGACAACGACGAACGCAAAACCGGCAAGCAACAACTTAGTCAATCCTTCATAGGAATTTCCCTTCTGCTGTATCCATCTTCCTGCAATATAACCACCTACTACATTACTGATGGCAGGTAAAGTACTAAGCCATCCCTCGGGATCAAACGCAACTCCTTCTCCATGATACATATGATTTTCTCCCATTAGCCATTTGTCCAGTTTAAAGCCTGCATTGCCTTGCAAACTCAATGGGTTGGCAGCATCGCCAAACCAGTATAATAGAATCCAATATAAAAAAAGAAGTATCACACAAATAATTACTGTTGTTCTTGCCTTTAAAAAATAGAGCATTAGGGAAGCGATACCATAGCATAAAGCAATTCGCTGCAGTACGCCCATAATGCGGGTTTCTCTCATAGGGAAGGCAATTAAATTATGATCTTTATCAATCCTGAAAAAAGGAAACCAGTACATTAGGTATCCTAATAAAAATATGATCGCAGTGCGTTTTAAAATTTTCCAAACCACATTCGATTGTTTCATATTGCCCCATTTGTGCATTACGAAACTATTGGCACTTCCTACGGCAAATAAGAATGAAGGAAATACAAGGTCTGTTGGTGTAAACCCGTTCCAGCTTGCATGCAGCAGGGGCGAAAAGGTAGTTGCGCCGTTTCCCGGTGTGTTTACAATGATCATAAAACAAACAGTCATTCCGCGAAATACATCCAATGCAATATTTCGTTGCTGCAATGGTGCACCTTTTAAAGTTGTGGACATTTAGTTATGGATTTATTAATAAGCAGTTCGCAATTCCGGTTTTAAAAGTACATATTAATCGAATTACTTTATTTCTTCTTTCCTGGTCGTCATTTGTGTATAAAGAAATATTTAAAAGCTGTAGTAAAAAAATCCCAGGTAAAAAAAATTATTTAACTCACTGCTGAATTCCACCTGAACCACTTAACACCGAGAATGGAAAATATCAATGCATAAGCAACTGTGACTAACAGCGCAAGCGACGTCGTGCCGCTCCACGTCGAAGGCTCCATGCCGGCAGCAAGAATAGTTTTTACTGTGCCGAAAGGTGACCAGCGAATGGCTTGTTTTAATTCATTCCCAAACAAACCAAGTTCTCCAAACATGCCTAAAACAATAAAGGCGATATAAACCAATCGTGAAGTAGAATTGACGGTTTCTGCATTTTTTACAAGCCCTACAATCATTTGCCCGAGGCCAAGATATAATGCGCCGCCAACGAGGGCAGTGATAAAAGTAAGGGCATAACCTGCAGGAGACAATGATATGTGATCATATTTATTACCGACTATAAAAACAAACGCGGTAAGAATTAAAATCATTGCCAGTTGAACCATAAGCCTGCTAAGCATAATATAATAAGTTGGAACCGGCGTAACTCTTAATCGCTGAAAAACTCCTTTATCACGGTCACGGGCAATCGAAATTGCATAGCCCATTATTCCTATTGAAGTGAGGCCAATAGTTATGGCGATCGAAAGAGCAAAAGCACCGCCAACTTTCTCAATAATACCTTTCCATGAAATTAAAATAATTACAGGCACTAAAAGAGACATAATAACTGCACGGCGGTTACGCCATTGCGTTGTAAAATCTGCTTTTAATAATGATGACAGCGCATCAGCAGGGCGGGGTATTATGGTATTCATGTTAAAATTTATTTATGACCGGACAGTTCGGCCTGTAAGCCCTATGAAAACATCTTCAAGAGTTACCTTTCCCTTTCTTGAAGCACTAATTACATTTGGATCATTCCTGTGCAAATCAATCAACGACTGGGGTGTATTAACAGCAATAACTTTTCCATGATCAATAATTGCTATCCTGTCGCAGACCGCTTCTGCTTCTTCCATTGAGTGAGTGGTCAGCAATACAGCATGACCTTTCTCACGGATCGCTTCAATGCGTTCCCATAACTGGCGACGTGATTGGGGGTCCAGCCCCGACGTGGGTTCATCAAGCAACACCAAAATGGGATCATGAATCGTTGCAATTATCAACGACACACGTTGTTGCTGGCCTCCCGATAATTGCCCGAATTTTTTTATTGCTGATTCTTCCAGCTTTATGTCTCGCAGGATGACATTTAATTTTTCCTTAGTAAGTGGAATTCCATAAATACCTGAATACAACTTAATGATTTCCGTGATCGTAAGCTCAGGCTGGAAACTGGTTGCCTGTAGCTGAACACCCATATTTGCCCTGGCATGCATTGGTTGCTTCCGCGTATTAAATCCTGCCACAGAAATCTCGCCGGATCGCTGTTTTAACAGTCCTTCTATGGCACTTAATGTGCTTGTCTTGCCTGCTCCGTTAGGCCCCAGGAGGCCGAATATTTCGCCGGGTTTTACATAAAATGAAACCTCATTTACTGCCTGGAAAATTCCATAAAAAACATTAAGGTTTTCTACATGCAGTACGGAAGAACCATTTTGATTATCCATTTAAAGTCTTTAAAGAATTAAAATTTTCGACGTGCAAATGTAAAATATTTACATGTTCCAATAATATTAAAATACATTCCGAGGTATAACGAAACACATACCCGGTATCACAAAGGAATTATTATTCCTGAGTTTTTTCCGTAGAAACAATTGTATTGCCATTTATAAAAAACTTTCTTTAAACAAAGCGCTTATCTCTATTTTACTTTCTTTTAAAAATAGAATATGAAAAGAATTTTGTGCCATTTCGTTTTAATATTTTTTGCATTCTCACTGCATGCCCAGGATCTTTATTGGCCACGCGATTTAAAGAAGGCATATAAAAACCAAACAAGGTCTAATGATGGATGGCCTGGTAAAAAATACTGGCAGAATACCGGGCGCTATAATATTACGATAACAGCCTTACCGCCCGATCGTAACATTAAAGGCAGTGAGCAAATTTCCTATATAAACGATAGCCCGGATACATTGGAGATCCTTGTTTTCAAATTCATTCAAAATATTCATAAACCGGGTGTTACACGATTAGGAAGCGCTTCAGCAGGCTTTTTAACAGATGGAGTACACATAGATGCATATACTGAAAACGGGCAATCCAAGCAATGGGGACAACAGAATTCCGGCACCATTCAATATATGCACTTATCAAAGCCGTTGATGCCTCATGATTCTGTACTGCTTGGTTTCGACTGGCATTACCAGGTATCGTTGCAAAGCGGAAGAGAAGGAATGATAGATTCCACCACTTATTACCTCGCATATTTCTATCCCCGTGTTGCTGTTTACGATGATGTAAGCGGATGGGATGATATTGAACACAATCAAGCGCTGGAGTTTTATAATGACTTCAATAATTATGTATTAAATGTAAAGGTGCCAAAGAATTATCTCGTTTGGGCAACAGGAAATTTTCAAAATCCGGATGATGTGCTCCAGCCAAATTATGCAAAACGCCTGGATGAATCAATGAAAACTGATAAAACGATACATATCGCAGATGCCAGTGATATTGCGGCACAAAATATTACGAGGCAAAATGAAGTGAATACCTGGACGTTTGCTTACAATGATGTTTCGGACGTTGCGCTTGGACTAAGCGATCATTATGTATGGGATGCATCCAGTGTAGTAGTTGATGAAAAAACAAATCGAAGAGCAAGCATGCAGGCTGCGTATAATGATACAGCCAAAGATTTTCATCATGTTGTTGAATTTGGCCGGAGCTCACTAAGTTTTTTGTCAACCAAATGGCCTGGTGTTCCCTACCCCTTTCCAAAGATGACCATTTTCCAGGGATACGCGGGAATGGAATACCCAATGATGGCAAATGATGAAACGTACACCGATTTTACTTTTTCGCACTTTGTTGCAGAACATGAAATTTCACATACTTGGTTTCCTTTTTACATGGGCATTAATGAAACACGTTATGGATTTATGGATGAGGGATGGGCTACTACCTTTGAATTATTATATAACAGGTCTATTATGTCGAAGGATTCGGCAGATGGATTTTACAAACAATTCAGGGTAGATGGCTGGATACATGATGATAATGCAGACCAGGATTTACCTATAATTACTCCAGGTGAAAATCTTTCCGGGCGAGGCCTGGGCAACAATGAATATGGTAAGCCATCGCTGGCCTACCTTGCCCTTAAGGACTTGTTGGCCGATGATTTGTTTAGAAAGTGCCTGCACGCTTTTATGGACCGCTGGCATGGAAAACATCCGCTGCCCTGGGATTTCTTCTATACTTTCAATAATGTATCTGGTGAAAACCTCAATTGGTTTTGGAATGCGTGGTTCTTCAGTAATAATTACATTGACCTCGCTGTAGATAATATACGAACCACCGGAAATATTCAACAAGTTGTTGTTAGTAATATCGGGGGATTTCCCGTTCCGGTGGATCTTCAATTGACCTTCTCAGATGGCAGCACACAAACTATTCATAAATCCCCTCGTCTTTGGGCTGCCAAGCAAAAGCAGGTAGCTATAGATATTATTAGCAAAAAATCCTTACAATCTGTGAGGTTAGTTACCGATATTTTTGTAGATGCAGATGAAGATAATAACATCAAAACCAAATAACCAGGGAGTCAAATTTTTGTCAAAAAATAAATAGGAGTTTAATAATTGTTTGGATGCTTTGAAACAGGTGACCCGAACTTTTCGTAATTAAGTTTGTTCAAACTATTAAACATTCTATCTCATGGTAAAATATGCATTACTGGCCCGCCTCGAAGCAAAGCCGGGTAAGGAAGACACCCTCGAAAATTTTTTAAAAAGCGCTCTGCTGCTTGCAGAGAACGAAAAGGACACCATTTCCTGGTATGCTTTGCGGATTGGCCCCTCAACCTTCGGGATTTTCGATACGTTTAATACTGAAGAAGGCCGTGAAGCACATTTAAGTGGAGAAATTGCTGCCGCACTTATGAAACACGCCGAAGATTTATTGGCTACCCCTCCGGTAATAGAAAAAGTGGAATTACTTGCGGTAAAAGCAGATTAGTTTTCAAAAAAATAACCTTCCGTTTTTTCAGAACGGAAGGTTATCTAAGAAGTTAAGACGAGCCAGCTACAGGGATGAAAGTAGCGCTATAGCTGCCATCAAGCCATAAAAACCAGCTATGATTCCAATGGCGGTTAAAGTGTCTGCGACTTCAGTTGAGTAAAATTTTTTCATACCTACATGTTTAAGATTAGAAAATAATTTAAAAGCAGGCCTTCTCAGGTATCTGGATAAAGGATTTTCGGAGGGACGGTTTCTGGTAAAACGATGATGCTAAAATAAAGCTATCTCTCCAATTATACAAATTTTTCAGTTCCAAAGACATCTTCTGCCCCAATGAACCCTTTATTGCCACACATTATCATGCAAATATCTGTATGACAATAATACTCTGTGATATTTCTTAAAATGCACTCTTCATAACAAAAAGACTGTTTATTTTGACAAAGGCTTTTATTTTCGTAAATTACCTAAAACTTTTGCTATGAATCATGTTACCGATATACTTTCACGCAAGGGGAGTAATGCAATCTCTGTTACACCCGAAACCACTGTTTTAAACGCACTAAAAGTAATGGCGGATAATAATATTGGTTCTGTACTTGTAATGGAAAATGATAAATACCTTGGTCTTGTAACTGAAAGAGATTATTCACGCAAGGTAATTTTAAAAGGAAAAAATTCTACTGATACAAAGGTATCTGAAATCATGTCAACGGATCTTCCCCATGTAAATCCTGATGATACCATTGAACATTGCATGGAGTTAATGACAAACAGCAAAATCCGATATCTTCCTGTTTTTAAAAATGCCGACCTACAGGGCATTGTATCCATAACAGATGTGGTAAAAGAAACCATTTTAAAACAACAACAAACTATCAGGCACCTGGATAATTATATTCATTCCTGAAAATTTTTAGTCATATACCTTTCAAATTAATCCTGATTAGGAGTACTGCCAATAAATAATTCAGACAAACTTTTGATGAATGTTGACATTCATACGTCAATCACTTATCTTTAAGTGTCCAATAAAGTCCGAATGTCCAAACGAGCCTCCAATATCAAACCCCGCCAAAAGCTCCTTGCAACCGAAAACTTCACAAATCACGCGGAGGTAATAGAATGTATTAAGAAATTGGAATCAGCATTTCCTGCTGGCGGCCGCGAATTTATCGTATCCGATGTTTTAGACAACGAAGGCAATCAATATGTAAACCTGGTTCAAAAAGGCGGAGGAGTTCTTGGTGTAGCCCTGGTCGG